>NZ_JPES01000085.1:0-26792 GCF_000730175.1 Haloferax sp. ATB1
TCTCGTCCGCCATCGAGCGCGCCGACCTGCCGGGGAGCGGCGTCCGCCATCGAGCGCGCCGACCTGCCGGGGAGCGGCCCGATGCTCGACGCCCGCCGCGAGGCGCTGTCGGCGGCGTACCAGTACCTCACCGACCACCCGGAGGCGAAGAAGGCGGACTTCCTGCGGGACGTGTATCACGACTACCCCGCCGGCTTCGAGTCGGCCGAGGCTGGTGGAACGCGATTCAGCCGGCGCTCAAGCAACTGCCGGGCGTCGACCCGCCGGAAGAGCGCGGTCACATCTGGCACTTCCTCGGGGGGTAGTCCGGTTTTCGAACGCCACAGCCACCCTACGAATTTATACACCATCGGGCCACAATTCCGGCAAACGCATCGATGTCAAGCGATTCGCCGTCCGATAGTTCCGTTCCGGGGTGTCCCGTCTCGTGAGCGACGGTCGCCCTGGTTCCGACGCCGACGCGTCCGCGCGGTCGGACGCGCTCGACGAGTCGGACGACTCCGACGCGGACCTCTCGGACCTCTCGGAGTCCGCGCCCTCGACGGAACCGAGCGTCGCCGGCGGCGACGACGTCTACGCCTCCGAAGTCGAGGGAAAGCAGTACCGCGGCACGTGGTATCTCCCGCTTCGCTACGAGGAACTGGAGGAGTCAGACGACTCGGACGACTACCCCGAGTCGGGCGACGGCGGGTCGTTCCGCCTCGCCGACCTCCCGCGCGTCCCGCGCGTCGGCCACGTCGTCGGCCCCTCGGCAATCATGCTCGGGGCGTCGCTCGGGAGCGGCGAGACGCTCTTTTGGCCCGTGTTGACCGCGCAGTACGGCTGGGCGGTGTTCTGGGCGTTCGTCGTCGGCGTCTTCACGCAGTTCCTCATCAACACGGAACTCCAGCGCTGGACGCTCGCCACCGGCGAGAGCATCTTCCGCGCGTTCGCACGCGTGGGGTCGTACTGGCCGTGGGCGTTCCTCGTCGGCGGCCTCATCAGCCTCGGCTGGCCGGGGTGGGCCGCAGGCGCGGCGCAGGTCGCCACGACGGCGCTCGGACTGGACGGGTCGGTCGCGCTCTTCGGCGCGTCGCTCGCGACGTGGAAACTCGTCGCCGCCGCCCTCATGGGCGTCATCTGGCTCTCGTATCAGGTGTCGTCAGTCATGTACAACGCCGTCGAGGTGTTCCAAATCGGCCTCCTGTTCGTTGCCATCGGCGCGGCCCTACTGCTCGTCGCCGTGACCGGCTCGTGGGTCGAGTTCGCCGACCTCCCCGCGGCCGCGGGGTCGGTCGGAACGCTCCCCGAGGGGCTCGACATCGCGGTCTTCCTCGGCGGCCTCGCCTTCGCCGGCGCGGGCGGCTATCTGAACCTCTCCCAGAGCCTCTGGATGCGCGAGAAGGGCTACGGCATGGGCAACTATCAAGGGCGCGTGAAGAACCCGCTGCGCGGCGACGACCCCGAACCCATCGAGCGCGACGGGTTCGCGTTCCGCCCGACGCTGACGAATCTCCGCCGCTGGCGCGGCTGGTGGCGCGTCGTCCAACTCGAACACCTCCTGACGTTCGTGTTCGGTTTGCTCCTCGTCGCCCCCGCGCTGATGAGCGTGGCCATCCGCTACGCGTCCGGGTCCACCGCCAACGCCATCCAGATGTGGCTCGGCGACGTCGTCCCGCTGCTCGGCCCGGTCGGCTCCTTTCTCGTCTTCGCCGTTCTCTTCGTCGCGCTCTTTACCACCGAGTACGCCATCGTCGAGTCGTTCGTCCGCAACAGCGCCGACGCACTCTACGAGTCCTACGGCCGGGAGGCCGGCTGGGACCTCCCGAAGCTGTTCTGGCGGCTCCTCACCGCCTTCTGCGTCTGGGGCGTCGTCATCATCTTGCTTTTTTCGTCGCCGTTCGAGGGCCAAGAGCCGTTTTTCTTCCTCGTCGTCGGGGCCGCGATGTCCGGCGTGATGATGTGGCCTTACACCGCGCTCGTCCTCGTGATGAACACGACTCGGCTCCCCGAACACGTCCAACCCGGCTGGGCGCGGGTCGTCGGCATGTGGTGGGCGACGGGCTTCTACGGCTACTTCAGCGTCCTCCTCGTCGGGACGTGGCTGACCGAACTCGGTCTCACGACGTTCCGGACAGTCCCGACGGTCCTCGGGAGCGGCACCGGGGGCTACCTCCTCTGGGCGGGCTACTTCGTCGTGCAAACGTACGCGGTGACGAAGTCCGCCGCCGGCAAGCGCGACGCGGCTGGAACTGTCGCCGACGCCGACGAGGCGGCCGGTCGGTTCTCCTGACTCCTATCCTTCATAATTAACCGACAGCGTGGTGCTCGAACCCGAAGAACGATTATGTAGAACGCGCTAGCTCAACGTATGTCAACCGGCACGGTTGCGACGTTCGAGGACTCCCTCGAACGACTCGAAGTAGGCTGGACACACGCGTCTTCCGATGGGCTGGCGGACGTGCTCGAAGGACTCTGTTCGGACCCGACTATCGGCGTGGAACTCCCGTACGACGGCGTCGACCTCCCCGACTGGGTGAACACCGACCCGACCCCCGCGGACCTCCGCGAGGCGAACGCCGGTGTCACGGCGGCTGGACTGGGCATCGCGGACTACGGGAGCGTCGTCGTGCAGGGCACGCCCGGCGGCATCGAACCGGTGAGCCTGTTCGGCGACCTCCACGTCGCCGTCCTCCGGCAGTCGGACATCGTCCCCGGCATGCCAGAGGCGTTCGACTGGCTGGGCGAGGAGTTCCGCACGGGACACTCTTCGGCCATCATCGCTACCGGTCCCAGCGCCACCGCCGACATGGGCGCGCTGGTGAAAGGAGCACACGGTCCGAAGGAAGTTCACGTGGTGATTCTCGATGAGTAAGGCGCGCGAAGCCAAGGCGGCGAAGATTCGACAGCTGATGGAGACCGAAGGCGACGCCGTCGGCACGAGCACCCGCGGGTTCAACGAGGGTCGCTACGAGTCGGTCCAGACGCTCGACGACTACGAGGGGCTGAAGTCGGAGGCGCGAGCCATCAAGGAGGACGCTATCGAGCGCCTCCCCGAACTCATCGACCAACTGCGCGATACCGTCGAATCCAACGGCGGCACGCTCTACATCGCCGACGACGCGGCCGACGCGAACCAGTACATCCGCGAGGTCTGCGAGGACAAGGAGGCCGAACGCGTCGTCAAGTCGAAGTCGATGACCTCCGAGGAGATAGAGGTCAACGAGGACCTCGAAGCCGCCGACATCGACGTGGTCGAAACTGACCTCGGCGAGTGGGTCCTGCAGGTCGCAGACGAGTCGCCGTCGCACATCGTCGCGCCCGCCATCCACAAGTCGCGGGAGGCCATCGCCGACCTGTTCAACGAGACGTTCGAACCCGACGAGCCCCTCGAAACTGCGGAGGAACTCACGATGTTCGCCCGCGAACAACTCGGCGAACTCATCGAGGGCGCGGACGTGGGGATGACCGGCGCGAACTTCATCACCGTCGACACCGGGACGATGGCGCTCGTCACCTCCGAGGGCAACGCCCGGAAGACCGCCGTCGTGCCCGACACGCACGTCGCGGTCGCCGGCGTCGAGAAGATCATTCCGACCGTCGAGGACCTCCGACCCTTCGTCGAACTCATCGGCAAGTCGGGGACGGGACAGGACATCACCTCCTACATCTCGCTTCTGACGCCGCCGGTCGAGTCGCCGACCGTCGACTTCGACGCCCCGGACACGCCGCTTTCGGCGACCGAGACGGACCGCGACTTCCACCTCGTGCTCATCGACAACGGCCGGTTCGACATGCGCGAGGACGACCAACTGCGCGAGACGCTCTACTGCATCCGGTGTTCGGCGTGTTCCAACGTCTGCGCCAACTTCCAGCACGTCGGCGGCCACGCCTTCGGCGGCGAGACCTACTCCGGCGGCATCGGAACCGGCTGGGAGGCCGGCGTCGAGGGCCTCGACAGCGCCGCGGAGTTCAACGACCTCTGTACCGGCTGTAGCCGGTGTACCACCGCCTGCCCGGTCGAAATCGACATCCCGTGGATAAACACGGTCGTCCGCGACCGGGTCAACCGCGGCGAGGTGTCCGAACTCGACTGGCTCGTCGAGGGGCTCACCCCCGACGAGGAACCCGGCGGCGTCAGCCTCCAGAAACGCTTCTTCGGCAACTTCGAGACGGCCGCGAAGGTCGGGAGCTTCTTCGCGCCCGTCTCCAACTGGGCCGCCGGCCTTGGTGTCTCCCGCGACCTCATGGAGCGGTTCCTCGGCATCGACGCCCGCCGCGAACTCCCCGCCTTCCAGCGCGAGACGCTGAAAGACTGGTTCGAGAGCCGCACCTCGCGGGTCGACGACCCGGTCCGGACCGCCGTGCTCTACCCCGACGTGTACACGAACCACGTACAGGTCGAACGCGGGAAAGCCGCGGTCCGAACCCTCGAAGCCCTCGGTGTCGACGTAATCGTCCCCGACGTTCGCTCGTCGGGCCGCGCCCCGCTCTCGCAGGGCATGATTGCGACCGCGGAGGACCACGCTCACGACGTGTACGCCGGCCTCGCGGAGCATATCGACGACGGCCGCGACATCGTCGTCATCGAGCCGTCTGACCTCGCGATGTTCCGAACCGAGTACGAGAAGTTCCTGCCCGAGAAGTCCTTCGAGCGCATCTCCGAGGCCAGCTACGAGGTCATGGAGTACGTCTTCGGGCTGCTCGAACACGGCGCAGACGCGGACGCGCTCTCGACGAGCGAGGGCGAGGGCGTCGCTTACCACAGCCACTGCCAACAGCGCACCCTCGGTCTCGAAGGCCACACCGAGGCGGTCCTGTCGGACCTCGGCTACGACGTTGCCACCTCCGACGTGGAGTGCTGCGGCATGGCCGGTTCGTTCGGCTACAAGTCGGAGTATTACGAACTCAGCGTCGATGTCGGCTCCGAGCTACAGGGGCAGTTCCAGACCGACGAGAACAGAGACCGCACCGTCGTCGCCAGCGGGACCTCCTGTCTCGAACAGCTCGATTCGCTCCTCAGCCGGCCGACGCAACACCCGATTCAACTGGTCGCACCGCGGCGGTAACGCCCTCGAGAACGAGCCGTCGCGGCCGACGGCTCGAACGCCTTCTTTCAACGGAATATCACGACACTATCCGGCGATTTCCCGCCGGCGTCGGACGCCCGTCTGCCGCGTGTCTGCGGCCCGAGTCGTGGGCTACGAACAATTAAGACCCGGCATCCCATGTTGGCGGATATGGACGGGACGCCCGAAGAGATTACGACGCTCGTAGGCCGGGAGGTCTACTCGAACAACGGTGTGTTCGTCGGCGAAGTCGAAGACGTCCGCCTCGACCTGGACCACGAGACGGTCACCGGTCTCGCGTTGACGGCGCTGAACGACGAACTGTTCCGCAATCAAATCGAACCCGGGAAGGGCGTTCTCATCCCGTATCGGTGGGTCCGCGCCGTCGGTGACGTCATTCTCATCAACGACGTCATCGAGCGCCTGAAGAATCCCGAAGAAGACGAAGAGTCGCTCGTCGTCTGACGTTTTAGCTTCCGTTTCCGCTCTCGCCGCCCTCCACGCCCATCGCACGGAAGAGCTTGCGCTTTACCGCTTCTTCGGTGAGTTGGAGGAGCGTGTCGCGGTTGTCGTCGTTGGACTCGATGCCCGTGAAGATGCCGAGCGGAATCTCGACGGACCCCTGCGTGGAGTGGCCGCCGGCCTCGCCGATGCCCGTGAAGGCGTCGCTCAGAATCTTCCCGATGTTCATGCGGATGTCCTTCGACCGCGCCGCGAGGTAGATGGTGTCGTCGGCGATGCCGAAGACGGCGGTCGTGGTGATGCCCTCCAGATTGAGGAGGTGCTGGGCCGCCTGCGTCAGCGCGTCGCGGTCGCGGATGAACCCCGCGTTCGAGACGAGGTGCGAGCCCTGCACGTCGCGGTTCTGGATGGCCTCGGCGAGCACGTCCAGCGTCTCCGGCGACATCGACGGCGACTCGACCTTTTCGAGCGTGTCGTGGTCGGCGAAGGGGTAGAGATACGCCGCGGCCGTCAGGTCCGCGGGCGTCGTGTCGCGCTTGAAGTCGAGCGTCTCGGCGCGGATGCCGTAGAGAAGCGCCGTTGCCACCGCCTGTGATGGGCTGAGGTCGAACTCTTGGATGTACTTCGTGAGAATCGTCGAGGTCGAAGAGACGTTCGGCCGTACGTCGGTAAAGCGGGCGTCGATACCCTCGTCGGGTTCGAAGTGGTCGATGAACACCGTGATGTCGGCGTCGCCGAGGTCGGGCATCCCCGACTTCATGTGGTCGACGAGCGCGACCGCGCCGTACTCTTCGAGCGGTTTCGAGTCGCTCCGTGGGGTAAGCTCGATGCCGAGTATGTTCACGAACGCCCGGTTCTCTTGGTGGCCCATATCGCCCGAGTAGAGGATGTCGGCTTCGACGTCGTACTCGCGGGCGATGGCTTGGAGGGCGACCGCCGACGCGAGCGAGTCGGGGTCGGGGTTGTCGTGGGTGAGGATGGCCATCCCGTGGTCAGTGTCGCGCAGGAGGTCGGCCAGTTGGCGGGCCTTGTATTCGAGTTCGCCGGACTCGACGCTCCGAAGCGCGGAGTCGGCGATGACCTCGGAGGGGTTGATGACCACGTCGGCTCCCAGTTTCGTCAGTTCGTCCTCGGAGACGGGGTCCGACGCGCGGACGACGATGAACTGATCTTCGCCGCGGTCGCGGATGGTCGAGACGGCGGCCTTGTTGGCCTCGACGTCCGACGAGAGGATGAGAATCACGTCGCGGCCGGTGACGGCGTCGGCGAGTTCCGGGTCGGTGATGTCCGTCGTCTGCGCGTTCAAGTCCTGGTCGCGCAGGGCTTCGACGCGGCTTTCGTCCTTGTCGAGGATGAGGACGTCTTTTCCCTCGTCTGTCAGTTCCTCGGCGACCGCGTGCCCGACGCTCCCGCAGCCGAGTATCGCGTACGTAGACATCGAGGAAATGCTGACCCCTGCACTCATCGTTGCCCGCTACTCCGGTCGGCCGCCACTTAACACCCACCGTTTGTTCGTTGTTTCGTGCGTGTGCGTCCCTGCCGTCGTCGTACAGAAAGGAAAGTCATTTTACCTACCGGCAGTTACGAGAGATTGCAAGGGCCGGTAGCTCAGTTAGGCAGAGCGTCTGACTCTTAATCAGACGGTCGCGTGTTCAAATCGCGTCCGGCCCACTTCCTTCATCGCAGACTCACACCGGTAGTCGGGACTCCGTCTCGACCGTTCGTGTCGGATTTTCGACTCGCTCGTCACCTCCGGGTGTTTTATACCCCGCTCCGAACGCTACCGAGTATGAACCAGAGCGACAGGACCGAACTGGTCCTCGTCTTCATCACGCTTCTCGTCGCCGTCGTCTTCGGGCTGGCCACGGGCGTCGGGGAGCACTTCGACCCCGACCGGTTCGTCGCCGCGCTGACCCCGGATTTCGGAGTGCTGTTCGGGGCCGACGTCGTCGCGGGCGCGGTGCTCGTGGCGCTCTTCGGCGCCCTCGCGGTCGGCGCGAAGCTCCTATTCGACTCCTGATTTCACCGACCGAGCGCGACCCACGAGTTCCCGCGGCCGGGCGACGCCGCGAGTCGAAGGGGGAACTCCGACCCGCTCGTCGCCGAGGCGAGCCGCTCCCGCAGGTCAGAAGTCGCACACGCCACCACGGTGCGCAACTCACCGGTCTCGACCACGCGGACGGTCATCGCCCCGTGGTCGTTCATCTCCCGCTCTACCCTGATGAGGCGCGTCTCAACACCTCTCGCCGCCATCGCTCCACCCACTAGTTCCATGCTAACGTATCTCTCGGCGTGAATGATAAAGTTCACCGCCGCTATCGGACGGGCTTTAGGTCGCCTGCGGCGACGGCCGGTTCCGGAACTTCTTTTCGCCGGTTAGCCGCACACAGCCCATGGACCGCACCCGTCTCAGATTTTGGACGCTGTATCTCACTCGGTTCGCCGGCGGTTTCGGGTTCATCACGCTCGTCACGCTCCTTCCGAAGTACATCAACGAACTCGACCCGGGTGCGGTCGTCGTCCCCGAACTCGCGCTCGGCGGACTCGCGCTCGGCGGCTTCTCCCTCTCCCGCGGGTTCGTCATCGGGATGTTCACCACCGGCTTCACGCTCGCCCAGACCGTCGCCGTCGTGCCCTTGTCGTGGGCCGGCGACCGCTACGACAAACGTCTCGTGCTCGCGGGGACGGTCGGCCTCGGCGCGGTCGTCTACGCCGCGTTCCCACTCGTCGACTCCAGTCTCTCGTTTATCCTCGTGCGGGCCGCACAGGGCGTCGCCGTCACCGGCGCGGGGCTGATGTCGCTCGCGCTCGTCGGCGAACTCGCCCGCGAGGGGACGCGCGCGAACCACATCGGAAAGGCGAACGCCGCCCGCTTCGCGGCCTCAATCCTCGGGAGCATCAGCGCCGGTATCCTCTACGACCTGTTCGGCTTCACGCCCATCTTCATCGTCATCACGATTCTCCTGACCATCGCCGTCGTCGCCATCTGGGTGTTCCTCCCGCCGGACGAGACTCGCGTCCACGGCTTTCCGTTCACGGACCTCGCGCTCAACGAGCGCATCCTGACGATGGCGACGTTCCGCGTCCAGTACGCCGTCGCCGTCACCCTCGTCCGAACGTGGGTGCCCATCTACGCCGGCGTCTCGGCGGCCTCGGGTGGCCTCGAATACGGCGGCATCGCCGTCGCGGCGACCGTCGTCGCCGAGAAGTTCACCAACATGCTCTGTCAGCCGTACACCGGGCGCATCTCCGATTCGTACGGCCGGGCGCGGTTCGTCTTCGTCGGCGGCGGCCTCTACGGCCTCATCGCGCTCGCCGTCCCCTTCTCGCCCGCGGCCGGCGAGGCGCTCGCGCTCCCCGCGGTGTTCCCCTTCCTCGGCCCGCTTTCGCCCGCGTTCCTCCCGCTCGTCGGTCTCGCCGGTCTGCTCGGCGTCGCCGACAGCCTCCGCGAACCGGCCAGCATGGCGCTGTTCGCCGACGAGGGCTCCGGCGGCGCGGGCGTCGCCAGTAGCTTCGGCATCCGCGAACTCCTCTGGCGGCCCGGCAGCGTCGTCGCGCCCCTCCTCGGCGGCTACCTCATGGCTGAAGTCGGCATGGAGTGGGTGTTCTTCGTCGGCGGCGCGGCGGCCATCACCGGCGTCCTCGCTTTCCTCGCGGCCCTGACGTGGTCCCACGGGACCGACGCGCTCACGACGTGGTAGGGCTTCGCGCTTAACCTCTCGCGGCCCCTCTTTCTCCCATGCCCGACGACGCGCCGCCCGCGACGACCCGCGACCGCCCGGAGACCGAAGCGAGTTACGGCATCCCCGAGTCGGAAGAGAGGGCTCTTGGAGTGGCGCGTCGTCGAAACCGCGTTCGCCGACGACGAGGTGTTCTGGGTCACGACGACCCGGCCCGACGGCCGACCGCACGCCCGCCCGGTCTGGGGCGTCTGGGTCGACGGCGCGTTCTACTGCGGCGGCGGCGAGCGAACCAGATGGGTAAGAAACCTCGCGCGCGACCCGCGCCTCGCGGTCCACACCGAAAGCGGGACCGACGTGGTCATCCTCGAAGGCGTCGCCGAGCGACTGGACGAGGAGACCGCTGACGACGCCAGCCTCACCCGCATCGACGACGCCTACGAGGCGAAGTACGGGATTCGCCACGGGACGCCGGTGTTTCGGATTCGACCCGAGCGCGTGCTGGCGTGGTCCGGCTTTCCCGCCGACGCGACGCGGTGGCGGTTCGATTCGGCCTGAGCGCCGCCCCGTTTCTGTTTCGCCCCTCCCAGTGACTCACTCGACTGTCTTCCTTTTCGAATCGCACGACTCGGTGCTCGCGGAACGGCATTTCGTATCGCAGTATCTGATTTACGACGACGAGTGGCTGGTTCTGCTCTCCGAACCGGTGGCCACAAAGTATTGGCCCTTCGGCGGCCGAACGACGCTTCATGTCGCTTCGGAGCACCGTCGCTGACAACCTCGGCTACGCGCTCGTCGGCGGTCCTTCGATCGCGTTTCTCGCGTTCGCTGTTTCGGGGTACGCGTACGGCCTCGGCGTCGGTCTCGTGGTCGCCGCAGTCGTCTACACCGCTGGGTGGGCGTTGGCCCTTCGGCAGTCGAACGGGGAGCGCGAACCGGACGCGTCCCCCGGCGCAGACGAGGACGACGCGCGCACGTTGCGGGAGGAGGAAGCGCGGAAGGCAGAATATCACGGGGACCTCTGATAGCCCCGTTTCCGGTCTCCCGAGTCGTCGTGCC
This sequence comes from Haloferax sp. ATB1, assembly GCF_000730175.1. Taxonomy (NCBI): domain Archaea; kingdom Methanobacteriati; phylum Methanobacteriota; class Halobacteria; order Halobacteriales; family Haloferacaceae; genus Haloferax; species Haloferax sp. ATB1. Next base: position 10,250 of record NZ_JPES01000085.1, read on the forward strand.
AGCGGCGGCGTCACCCCCCGCCTGTTCTCACGCTCTGACACGCGGGCCTAGGGTCATTATCGTGTCACTCGTATCACACGGCATGGACCACCTCGAAACCCCGGCGGTACACCGGTTGCTCACCTCGCCCGCCGGCCGATTGTTGACCTCGCGCCCGTTCGAGGCGTTCAAGACCCGCTCGCTTCCCCGCGAGTTCGGTGTCGTCCGCGCTCGCGCCGCGGCCGACGTCGCGCTCTCGGAGGGCCCGGAAGCGTACCTCCGAGAGGTCGGCGCGCCGCCTGCACCACACCTCCACGACCGAATCGAACGCGCTCTCGCGCGGTACGCCCGCCTCCGCGGCGCGTACGACGAGACGATGGAGCGCTGGGACAGCGTCTTCTGGGGCGACGAGGAGTCGACGCCCGACGAGCGCGTCGCCGTCGAGCGCGAGCGCCGCGAGGTGTCGGAACGGCGGGCCAAACCGACCGACATCTTCGGCTTCCTCCCGAAGGAACACCTCGTGCCGCCGGTGAAGTTCGAGATTCCCTCGCCCGAGGACGCGCGGACCCGCTGGCACCACGAACTCGCCGAACCCGAGCGACTGTACGGCTTCGCCGAGTCCAGCGCGGCCGAGGAGTTCCCCCGCGTCGAGCGCTCGGCGACCGTCCGCGGGCCGGGAACCGTCGAGTACCTGCTCCGCTTCCGGTCGCCCTCGCCGCACCTCAGCGACCGGGCGACCGCGCGGGTGTACGAACCCATCGACGCCGCCGGCGACCTGCCGACGCTCGTCTTCCACTCCGGGTGGGGGATGTTCGACGACCAACTCACCTACTGGCCCGAAGAGGAGTACGTCGCCCGCGCGCTCGCGCCCAAGGGCTACCGGGTCATCCTCCCCGACGCGCCGTGGCACGGCCGCCGCGAGCTACTCGGTCGATACAGCGGCGAGCCCTACATCGCCCGTGCGCCCGTCGGCCTGTTCACGCTCTACTCGGCGGCCGCGCTGGAGACCGCCGTCCTCATCGACTGGGCGCGGACCGAGGGCGCGCCGGTCGTCGGCGTCAGCGGTGTCAGCCTCGGCGGCACCGTCGCGCTCCACGTCGGCGGTCGGTGCGGCGACTGGCCGGAGTCCATGCGCCCCGACCTGCTGTTCCCCGTGGGGATGCCCGGCGCAATCGACCAGACGCTCCTCTCGGGGGGACTCACGAGACTGCTCGACATCGACGACGCGCTCGACGCGGCCGGCTGGACCGGCGAGGTGCTCCACGAGTTCGCGCCGCTGTTGAACCCGCCGAAAGACCCGTGTCTCGCGCCCGAACGCGTCTTCCCGTTCGTCGGGACCCGCGACGAGATGGCTCCCGCGTCCACGGCCCGCGCGCTCCTCGACGAGTGGGGCGTTCCGCGGCCGAACCGCCGCGAGTGGGACTGCGGACATTTCGGCGTGCTCGCGAACCTCATCAGAGACGAGTCGTTCCGGACGACGGTTCGACGAGAGTTGGACGCGGCGGCGCGGAGTCGCCGGAACAGAGAATCAGTTACCGCTTGAGTCGGCCGGACTCGGCCGGAGTCGGGGGCCTCACTCCTCGTCGGCGAGGAAGTCGGGCTCCGGGCGCTTTTCGTCGGCTTCGCTCCGGAGGTGGTCGCGGAACGCCTCGACGCTCACGTCCTTGGCCTCGCGTTCCTTGCGGTCGCGGACGGAGATGGTTCCGTCTTCTTCCTCGTCGCCGCCGACGATGACCATGTACGGGACGCGGTCGGTCTGGGCCTCGCGAATCTTCCGGCCGAGCGTCCACGAGCGGTCCTCGATGTCGACGCGGAAGTCGCCGAGTTCGTACTGGAGCTTCTTCGCGTACCCCATCTGGTCGTCCGAGATGGGCAGGATGCGGACCTGCTCGGGCGCGAGCCAGAACGGGAACTTGCCGTTGAAGTGCTCGATGAGGACCATGAAGAAGCGCTCGTAACTGCCGTAGAGCGCGCGGTGAATCATCACCGGTTGGTGGTCCTCGTTGTCCTCGCCCGTGTAGGTGAGGTCGAAGCGGTCGGGCATGTTGAAGTCGAGTTGGACCGTCGGGCCGTCCCACTTGCGACCGAGGGCGTCCTTGAACGCGAAGTCGATTTTCGGGCCGTAGAACGCGCCGTCGCCGGCCTCGATGCCGTAGTCGATGCCGCTGTCGTCGAGGACCGCGCGGAGTTGCGTCTCGGCCTGCTCCCAGATTTCGTCGCTGCCGACGGACTTCTCGGGGCGCGTCGCGAGCGCGACTTCGGCGTCCAGCCCGAACGTGTCGAACACCGTCAGGATGTTGTCGATGATGAGGTTGATCTCGTCTTCGATCTGGTCGGGGCGGACGAACAGGTGGCCGTCGTCGATGGTAAAGGACCAGACACGCGAGAGGCCCGACAGCTCGCCGCGCTGTTCCTTCCGGTAGACCTTCCCGTCCTCGAAGTAGCGCACCGGCAGGTCGCGGTAGGACCACGACTGCTGGTCGAAGATGGTCGCGTGACCGGGGCAGTTCATCGGCTTCAGGCCGTACTCCTCGTCGTTCACGTCGAGGAGGAACATGTCGTCCACGTAGTTCTCGTAGTGGCCCGACTTCTTCCACAGTTCCGTCCGGAACAGGTGGGGCGTCTCGACGGGATCGTAGCCCGCGTCGAGGTTGAGCTGTTTCGCGTAGTCCGCGAGCTCGTCGAGGATGCGCTTGCCGTTGGGCTGGTACAGCGGCAGGCCCGGTCCCGTCGTCTCGTCGATGGCGAACAGGTTCAGCTCCTGGCCGAGCTTCCGGTGGTCGCGCTCCTTGGCCTCCTCGCGCATGTCGAGGAACTCTTCGAGGTCGGACTCGGACTCGAACGCCGTCCCGTACACCCGCGTCAGCGTGTCGTTTTCCTCGTCGCCGCGCCAGTAGGCTGCGGAGATGTTCAGGAGTTTGACCGCGCCGATTTCGCCCGTCGATTCGACGTGCGGCCCCTTACAGAGGTCTTCGAACTCGCCCTGCTGGTAGAACGAGAGCTCGTCGTCGCCGGCGGCCTCCTCTTCGAGGATGTCGCGCTTGTAGGGGTTGTCGGCGTACTTTTCGAGGGCCTCCTCGCGGTCGACGAGGACGCGCTCGATGTCGAGGTCCTCCTCGATGATGTCGCGCATCTCGTCTTCGATGGCTTCGAGGTCCTCCTGTTCGAGGTCGACGCTCGTCACGTCGTAGTAGAAGCCGTCGTCCGTCCACGGGCCGATGGTTAGCTTGGCCTCGGGGTGGAGCCGCTGGAGGGCCTGCGCGAAGACGTGGGCCGCCGAGTGGCGGAGCACGTCCAGATACTCGTCGGACTGGTCGGTGACGATGACGAGGTCCGCGCCGTCGTGGAGCGGCGTCTCCTTGTCCACGAGTTCGCCATCGACGACGCCGGCGACGGTGTCCTTGCCGAGGCCGGGGCCGATTGCGAACGCGGCGTCTCGCACCGTCGCACCCTCCTCGACGGAGAGTTCCGTTCCGTCGGGGAGGATGACAGCGATATCACTCATACGCGCACGGAACGGACGGGGGAGAATAAGTGTTGTTGAGACGAGCGCGAGCGACGCCCGCTCGCGCCCGATTTCGTGTGATTTGCTAGCACAACTATAGTCGCATCGGTGGCGTGAGACGGACCCCATCCCCGCCCTCACGGTCTCCTCGTCGGCCCGCTGTTTCGACCCAAAGTACCAATTGGGTCGCACGCGGACCCTGTGGGTATGCGACTTTCTCGACAGAGCGGGGTGTTCATGCACGTCACCTCGGTCCCGGGGCCACACGGTATCGGCGACCTCGGCGACGGCGCGCGCGCTTTCGTGGACTTCCTCGCCGACGCCGAACAGTCGATGTGGCAGTTCTGCCCCCTCGGGCCGACGGAGCCGGCCATGGCGAACTCGCCGTACCAATCGACCTCCTCGTTCGCCGGTAATCCGCTTCTCATCGACCTCACCGACCTCGTCGCGCGCGGCTGGCTCACCGACGACGATCTCGAACCAGTCCCCGACTTCGACCCCCACGCGGTCGACTACGAGCGCGTCGGCGAGTACAAGCGCTCGCGGCTTCGCACCGCCTTCGACCGCTTCGAGGCCGAGGCCACCGAGGACGACCGCGCCGCCTTCGACGCCTTCCGCGAGCGCGAGGCCGGCTGGCTCGACGACTACGCGCTGTTCGCCGCCCTGAAAGACGAGTTCCAGCGGGCGTGGATAGACTGGCCGACCGAGCTGAAGACCCGCGACCCCGACGCGCTCGCCGACGCCTGCGAGGCGCGCGCCGACGAGATTCGCTACCGCGAGTTCGTCCAGTTCTGCTTCGACGAGCAGTGGCGCGCCCTCGCCGACTACGCGGACGAGAAGGGTGTCACCCTCGTCGGCGACCTTCCCATCTACGTCGCGCTCGACAGCGCCGACGTGTGGGCCGCCCCCGAAGCGTTCGACCTCACCGAGTCGAACGAACCCGCCGTCGTCGCCGGCGTCCCGCCGAACCCGAACGACTCCGGCCAGCGCTGGGGCAACCCGCTGTACGACTGGGAGACGCTCCGCGAGGACGGCTACGGCTGGTGGCTCGACCGCCTCCGTCGCCTGTTCGACCTCGTGGACGTGACCCGCATCGACCACTTCAAAGGCTTCGACGAGTTCTGGGCCATCGACGCCGACTCCGACGACCCCGGCGACGGCGAGTGGCGCGACGCGCCCGGCCACGACTTCTTCGAGACGGTCGAGCGCGAACTGGGCGACCTCCCCTTCATCGTCGAGGACCTCGGCTTCCTCGACGCCTCGCTCGTCGACCTCCGCGACCGGTTCGCCTTCCCCGGCATGCGCGTCCCGCAGTACGCCGACTGGTGCCGCGAGGGCGACATGTACCAGCCGATGCACTACCCGGAGAACTCCGTCGCCTACACCTCGACCCACGACACCGACACGTTCGTCGGCTACTACCGCGACCTCGACGACCGCACCCGCGACTGCCTCCACTACAACATCGGCGCGGACGGCTCGGAGATTCACTGGTCCATCATCGACGCCGTCTGGAACTCCGCGGCCGTCCTCGCGTTCACGACGACGCAGGACCTCCTCGGCCTCGGCTCCGACGCCCGCTTCAACACGCCCGGTACGCAGACCGGTAACTGGGAGTGGCGCGTCACCCGTGAGGGCCTCGACGACGGCGTCGCCGACCGCCTCGCGAGTCTCACGGACCTCCACATCCGCAACTGAGGCCGCCGACCCTCGCCTCGGTTCGACTACACCTTTTTCAATCGCCCACCCGACGGCAACGGTATGTCTCGCCGTCTCGGCCTCGGCGCGTTCGCCGCCGGGCTCATCGCCGCGGTTCTCTCGGCGTTCGTTCACGCGACGACCCCCCTTTCGGACTTCGACGTGCCCAACGCCGACTTGCTCCTCTCGAAGGGGCTGTCTGCCGCCGCGGTCGCGCTCGTCGCCTACGGCGTCTACCGGTTTCTCGCCGCGTTCTTCGTCGGGCGCATCGCCGACCGCCGCCGGGCCCACGACGTTCGGAACGTCCTCCGACTCACGCTCGGCGGGGTCGCGCTGGTCGGCGTCCTCGGGGCGTTCACGGACCAGTGGCTCGGTGTGTTGGTCTCCTTCGGCGTCATCGGCTTCGCCGTCACCTTCGCGCTCCAACAGCCGATTCTCTCCTTCATCGGCTGGTTCTACATCCTCGTGAAGCGGCCGTACGCGGTCGGCGACCGCGTCAACATCGGCTCGGTCTCGGGCGACGTGGCCGAGGTCGATTTCCTCGTCACGACGCTCTGGGAGACCGGCGGTCCCCTCGCGTCGAACCAGCCGTCAGGTCGGACCGTCACCGTCCCGAACTCGCTCGTCCTCTCCTCTGAGGTCGTCAACTACGGCGCGCTGTTCGACCGCGTCTGGACGGAAGTGCCGGTGCAGGTGTCCTACGAGACGGACCTCCCATTCGTCCGCCAACTCCTCTTGGACGTGGCCGACGACGAGCTCGGCGACGACATGGACGCCGCGATGAAACGCTACCGAGACAGGCTCCGCGAGTCGCCGCTGGACCTCGACGTGGCCGACGGCCCGACCGTCAACGTCGCACAGGAGGAGTCGTGGGTCGTCTTCCGACTCCGCGTGCTCGTTCCCCCGACCCGCGCCCAGCGCGTCAAAAACCGGCTGTACGAGCGCATCCTCGACCGACTGGGCGACCATCCGGACCGCGTTAGCTTCCCGGTGAGCCGCAACCGCTGAGCGCGACGCGACCCGACGCGGCCCGATGTGGCGCGCCTCGCTCGTTGTCGCCCCGATTCGTCGCCACCCCGATTCGTCGTCGCCCCGCCTCGTCCGCCGGCATCGAAACCCGCAAATCCCCCGCGCCCAACGTCGAAGCGATGGAGACGGGTGTCATCGACCTCGCGAGCCTCGACGGAGCGTTCGACCTCCAATCGACGCTGGAGAGCGGCCAGTCGTACCTCTGGGACCGCCCCGACGGCCGGATGTACGAGCGCGACGCGGCCCACGGCGGCGACGCGTGGTACCAGACGGTCGTCCCGCCGCTCGACGGCGTCTCCGACGAGTCCGCCGTCGTCAGGGTCCGGCAGACCGACGGCGCGCTGGAGTGGGAGTCAAACCTCGACGCCGTCCCGCTTCTCACCCACTTGCTCCGCCTCGACGACGACCTCGATGCCATCGTCTCGGAGATGCCCGACGAACCGCTGGTCCGGCGGGCCTACGAGGCGTACCCGGGCATGCGACTCGTCCGCGACCCGCCGTTCGGCTGTCTCGTCTCGTTTATCTGCTCGGCGCAGATGCGCGTCTCCCGCATCTTCGGGATGCAGTCGCGGCTCAGAGAGACCTACGGCGAGCGCGTCGAGTTCGACGGCGAGACGTACTTCGCGTACCCGACGCCCGAGCGACTGGCCGAAGCCACGGAGGACGAACTGCGCGACCTCAGCCTCGGCTACCGCGCGCCCTACGTCCGGCGGACGGCCGAGATGGTCGCCACGGGCGAGGCGACGCCCGCCGAGGCTCGCGGCCGCGACTACGAGGACGCCCGCGACTTTCTGACGACGTTCGTCGGCGTCGGCGACAAGGTCGCGGACTGCGTTCTCCTGTTCTCGCTCGACTACCTCGAAGCCGTCCCGCTCGACACGTGGATTCGGTCGGCCATCGAGGAACACTACCCCGACTGCGACCGGGGGAACTACGCCGACACCTCGCGGGCCATCCGCGAGCGCCTCGGCGGTCGCTACGCCGGCTACACCCAGACGTACGTGTTTCACTACCTCCGCTCAGGCGGGGAGTGAGCGCCACGAGACGCGGTGGCAAGAAGGTTGATAGCCTTCGGCACACAACCTCATCGTAACCATGGACTGCAGAGTCGTCGTCGAGGCCGCGGTCCCGGTGTACGACGTGGAAACCGTAGACGAGGCGATTCGCATCGCCATCTCGAAGACCGGAGAGATGCTCAATCCCGACCTGAAGTACGTCGAGATTAGCATGGGCGCTCGAACCTCGCCCGAGGGCGAGGAACTCCCTCCCGCGTTCATCGCCGCGGACGAGGCGCTCGTCGCCCTCGAACTGGAGATGACCGTCTTCAACGTCGAACAGGAAGAACACGCCTCGCGCATCGCCCGCAAGGAAATCGGCCAACGTCTCGAAAACATCCCGCTGAAAGTGCTGTCGGTCGAACGGGTCGACGACGACTCGGTCGAGACGGACGGCGAGGGAGACACCCGAACCGAAACCGGCGCGTCGGACCCCGACGAAACGCTCGTCGACTTCGACGACCTCGTCGACGACCGCTGAGACCGTCGTCGCCGCATCGCCCCGTCGCCGCGTGTCGGTCTCGCGCCACCGCTTCTGGGCAGCCTACTGCTGTTGTTGCTCGCGTACGGAACTCATCCACTCACTCGGCACGGCAGTCGCTCGGAAGCGGCGTTACGCGAGAGAGAACGGCGCGGTCGCTCTCGGGTGTAGGGTCGTGTAGAGGAGAACGCGTTTCTTTTCTCGGTTCAGTCGGCTTGCGGTGCAAGCGGCTCTGGTTCGGCCTCGTGCATCGCTCCGGTGATACCCTTCGCCAGTTTAAACACGGCTGCTTTGTGGTCCGTCTTGGACTTGTGGATGGATGTCGGTCGTACGCCGAGTTCGTTGTACTCGACAAGACTGATTTCCTCGTCCTCCCAGGCCTCAATCTGGGTGTGGACTTCTGCGAGCAGACCGTGCAGGTGGATGAGTTCCTGCTTCTTCATGAGCAACCACGGCTTGAGACCGGAGGGATATAGTATTATCTTGAGTCACGTTAGCATCCGACTCCCTTAAACCGCCGATTATGGGTGTCTCAGGGAAAATTTCGTATTCGTCAGTTTGCAATTCGTTTGTTGTTTCGCCCGTCGATAGTGAGCCTCGGCGGAATCTCACGAGCAGTTTATATAGCTATGTAGCTCGCGCGCCGAGCGGCGGCCGCGCGCGCCGGGGGTCGTGAGAATTTTACGCCGGCGCGCGCGTACTGTCGCGCATGGACTACGACGACCAACTGGACCGCGCGCTCTCGGAGTCGTCGGACGTGGCGGAAGGCGGCGACCGCTTCAGCGTCCCGGAGCCGACGGTCCGACAGGAGGGGAGCGTCACGGGTCTACGAGAACTTCGCGGCGACCCACGACCGGCTCGCTCGCGAGGCGACGCACGTCCTGAAGTTCTTCCAGACGGAACTGGGAACGAGCGCCCAGATCGACGACCGGGGTCGAGCGCGCTTTACCGGCGAGTTCAGACAGCGTCGCATCGCCGACGCGCTCGACGAGTACGTCGAGTCGTTCGTCCGCTGTAGCGAGTGCGGGTCGCCCGACACGAAACTCGTCACTGAGCAGGGCGCAGAAGTGCTGAAGTGCGACGCGTGCGGCGCGCTCTCGGCGATTCCCGACATCTGAAAAACGAACGCCCGGGGGTCGCTCCCGTTCGGGAGACGGCCCCGCCGTCACGCCTCGCTATTCGAACTGCTTGAGCGTCTGGAGGTCGCGTTCCGTCCGCATGAACTCGGCCGTGCGACGCGTCGCGCCGCAGCCCTGACACGAGTAGTTGTCGCGGTGAGCGGGGAGTTCGGTCGGATTCGTCTCCCAGTCCTTTCCACATTCGGGGCACAAGAGTCGGACGAACGCTTCAACCATACCCCGTATATCCTCCGGGAGCGCGGATAAATGTTGTTACGGGCTGGCACGGGCGAGAAAAAGTGCGGCCCACCGGACTCACCGGGACCACAGAGCGCTTACGCGAACAGGGTGCCGTCTTGGACTTCGAGCAGCTCCTTGTAGCGGTTGCGGATGGTGACCTCGGAGATGTCCGCGACCGTCGAGACCTCGCTTTGGGTCACCTTCTCGTTGGTGAGGAGGGCGGCGGCGTAGACGGCGGCGGCGGCGAGGCCGACCGGCGACTTGCCAGAGTGGATACCCGTCTCCTTCGCGTCGCGGAGGAGCTGACGGGCCTGCCGCTCGGCCTCGTCGGAGAGGCCGAGTTCGCTGGCGAACCGCGGGACGTACTGCTCGGGGTCGGCGGGCTTGATTTCGAGCTTCAGCTCGCGGACGACGTACCGGTACGTCCGAGTGAGCTCCATCTTATCGACGCGCGAGACCTTCTCCAGTTCGTCGAGCGAACGGGGAGTGCCCGCCATCCGGGCCGACGCGTACAGCGCCGCGGTGGCGACGCCCTCGATGGAACGGCCGGGGAGCAGGTCGTCGTTGAGCGCGCGGCGGTAGATGACCGAGGCGGTCTCGCGGACGGTGTCCGGAAGCCCGAGCGCCGAGCCCATCCGCTCGACCTCGCCGAGCGCTTGCTTGAGATTACGCTCTTTGGAGTCGCGGGTGCGGAACCGCTCGTTCCACGTGCGGAGCCGCTGCATCTTCTGGCGCTGTCCCGACGACAGGGAGTTGCCGTAGGCGTCTTTGTTCTGCCAGCCGATGTTGGTCGACAGTCCCTTGTCGTGCATCATGTTCGTCGTCGGCGACCCGACGCGGGACTTCTGGTCGCGCTCCGCGGCGTCGAACGCGCGCCACTCCGGCCCGCGGTCGATTTCGTCCTCGCGGAGGATTTCGCCCGTCTCGGGGTCGACCCACTCGCCGTGTTGTTCGTCGTAGACGAGGTCGGTCCGCTCTGCGACCGCCGCCTCGGACGACTCGGCCTCGTCTTCGTCGCGCTCCTCGCCGGACCGTCGGACCTCGGGCTCCGCCGTCGGTGCCGACTCGTCCCGCATCGAACGCCAGTCGACGTGTTTCGTATCCATTGAGTATCGGTTCATTCCCTATCGAGGGTAATGGGCTCTCGGTTGGAATATGCCAAACACCTTCGATTCGAGGGATGACGGCCGGAGAGCGATTCCGCCCACTCAGCCCCGGAGCGCGTCGATAGGCCGCTCATTTGCCGCCCGCCACGCGGGGTACGCGCCGGCGAGCAGGCTGGTCAGGATACCGAACGCGACCGCCCCGGCCAAGTACAGGAGCGCCGACTGCGTGAAGGCGAAGGGGTCACCGAGGAACAGCGCGTTCGCCACCATCGCCACGGCGACGGCGATGGCGAGACCGACCGCCGAGCCGAGCGCGCCAAGGAGTACCGCCTCGACGAGGAGAATCCGGACGATATCGACCTTGCCGTAGCCGACCGCCCGCAGGACGCCGATCTCTTCGCGGCGCTTGATGACGGCCATCAGCATCGTGTTCGCAATCGAGACGCCGGCGACGAGAAGCGAGATGGAGCCGAGGCCCGCGAGGAACGCGTTGATTCCGTTCACGAGCGTCTTGAGCAGGCGGACGAGCGAGGTGAGTTCGAACACCAACAGCCTGTCTTTCCGGTCGTTGAAGCGGTCGCGGAGCGCCTCGGCGACGGCTTCGGCCCTGTCTGTCGACTCCGTCATCACCTCGACACGGCTGTACTGTCGCTCTCCGGTCTCCTCGATGGGGAGGAACAGTCCGCCCCCTCCGAACGACTGACTCTCGGCCATCACGGCGACGACGCGGTAGGTGTGTTCTGTCTCGACGGTTCCGGTCTCCGTCTCCGTCTCCGTCTCGGAGACGAGTTTGAGGCGCTCGCCGAGTTCGACGCCGCGGTCGGCCGCGAACCCGTGGGAGACGACGACGCTCTGTCGCCAGTTGTCGGGGATTCCGCCCCGTTCTACCTCGTGTAACTGTCGGGGGTCGTCGATGTAGGTGACCGACACCCCCTCGCGGGTGCCGTCGCTCGTTATCAGCTCCATGCTTCCGGGTTCCGTCGCCACGATTGTGGCCGCCCCGACCGTCTCGTCTATCGCTTTGACGTCCTCTCTGTCGAAGTGCGACGCTTCCATGTCGGCCCCCGGCGAGACGTAGACGCTCGTCGCGCCTTGGGCCTGGATGCTCTGCAGTTGGCTCTGCTTGAACGCCGCACCGCCCGCGCCGATTGCGCCGATTGCGACGACGCCGATGAGTATCGAGGCCGCCGCGAGTATCGACCGGACCTTCGCCCGCGAGATGTTCCGTCGGGCGATGACGAGTCGCGGGAACCGCCCGGCGATTCGGTGGCGCAGGCTCACCGTCCCTCGCCCCACGTTCGCGTCATTCTAACGCCTCCACGGGCCGCTTATTTGCGGATTTCCACGCGGGGTACACGCCGGCGAACAGCGACGTGAGGACGCCGAACAGCGCCCCGAGAGCGACGTATCGAAGCCCTGCGGCCGTGAACGCCAGCGGGTCCCCGACGAGGAACTGGTTAAGCACCATTCCGATGCCGAGCGCGAGCGGGACGCCGATTGCGGCACCGACGAGGCCGAGGATGGTCGCCTCGGCGAGGAGCAGGCTCACGACCGCCCGCTTGGGATAACCGACCGCCCGCATGACGCCGATTTCGCGTTCGCGCTCTATCGCCGTCATCAACATGGTGTTCGCGATGGTGACCGCGGCGACGAGGAGCGAAATCGAGCCGACGCCGATGAGGAACTGGTTTATTAGTTCGAACGTCTGACTGAAGCGCTCCCGCTGTTCTTGGACCTCCGAGACGGAGATTGTCCGCCGTCGGGTGTTGAACTCCGTTTCGAGACTCTCGGCCGCCTCGCTTATCGACCCCGTCTGCGGGTCGACCCTGACGATGACCGAACCGTACTTCGAGTCGGAGTCTTCGAGCTGGCTGAGTCGGTCGAACGGAAGGAACACGGAGCGGTCGGCCTGTAGCTGGTCGGCGAACCCCTGCGGTTCGAGCACCGCCGCGACGCGGAACGTCCGCTCGAAGCTCCCGTTTATCGTCACCGTCAGCTGGTCGCCCGTCTCAACGTCGTTGTTGTCGGCGAACCGGGAGCCGACGACGACCTGCTGTCGCCAGCTATCGGGTATCGACCCCGATTGCGCATCGTAGAACGTCCCGAGGCAGCCAGCCCCTTCACCTGGGCCGAGGGGGAGGTCTCTCCCGACGACGTACGGACGACGGTGTCCCAGCGCTGGATGACGGGGTGGACCGCCGCGCCCGATGTCGCCTGTCGCATCCGACTGACGTCTTGGTCCGAGATGCCCCCGGTGATGTCACCGTCGTCGTTCATGTAGTAGACGGGGCTGACGGTGGCGGTCCCCCCGAACCCCTCGTACGCCTCCATCTGGTCCTGTTTGAACGCCTCGCCGCCCGCGCCGATGGTTCCGATGGCGACGACGCCGATGACGATGGCGACGACGGCCAGCGTGGTCCGCGCGGTGGCGCGAGACAGGTTTCGGCGGGCCAGCACGACCGTCGGGAACCGAGCGGTCACCCGGCGGAGCCAACTCACGGGGACGCACCTCGAACGAAAACGGCGCGCGGCCGCGGTTCCGCGACGCTCACGCTCCGTGCCCTCCGTCAGCGGCCGTCTCGCCCGTGTCCTCGATGACGCCGTCCACGAGGTTCACCACGCGGTCGGCCTCCTCGGCGACGTAGGCGTCGTGGGTGACCGTGACGATGGCCACGTCCTCCTCGGCTCGGAGTTCGTCGAACAGGGCGAGGATTTCGTCGCCGGTGTCGCGGTCGAGGTTCCCCGTCGGCTCGTCCGCCAACAGGAGCGCGGGGTCGTTGATGAGCGACCGCGCGATGGCGACGCGCTGTTTCTGTCCCCCCGACAGCTCGTCGGGGTAGTGGTCGAGCCGGTCGCCGAGACCGACCCGCTGAAGCAGCGTTTTCGCCCGCTCGCGCGTCTTCACCGGGGTCTTGTCGAGCATCCGCGGCATCTCGACGTTCTCCAGCGCCGTCAGGGTCGGAATCAGATAGAAGCTCTGGAACACGAAACCGATGGCGCGCTTCCGCTTTCGGGTTCGGTCCGCGTCGGAGAACGTCGACACGTCCTGTCCCCGAAGACTGACCGCACCGTCGGTCGGCACGTCGAGTAAGCCAAGCAGATTGAGGAGCGTGGATTTCCCGCTCCCCGAGGGGCCGACGATGGCGACGAAGTCGGACGGCGCGATGCCGAAGTCGATACCTTTCAGCGCCCGGACGGTCTGGGTTCCCGTCTGGTACTCCTTCGTGACGTCTTCGCCGCGGAGTATCAGGTCGCCGCCGACGCCCGCGGCGTCACCCGGTCGGTCTCCGCGGTCGGTCTCCGTCGGCTCCGCCCCCTCGGAGTCGGAGGTGTCCCGTGTCATCTGTCGTCAGCTCCGCCAGCGATAGACGACCGCACCCACGAGGAGGAGCGCGGCGGCGCCGCCCACCGGGAGAAGCGGGAACCCGCCCGACCCCGAGTCCGGCACGGGGCGACGCATCATCTGACGGTCGACGCTGACCGACGTAGTGACCGACTTCTCGACGCCGCCGACGCTGTACCGAACCTCGACGGGAACCGAAGAGACGTTGCCCTGTGCGGGGGTTCGGAGAGTGAACGACGAGAAGTCGCTCCCGTCGATGCTCCCGATGAAGTAGTTGCTTCGCTCGACGCTCGACGAGTCCGCGACGGAGACGACGACTCCCTCGACGGCGTCGGAGCCGACGTTCCCGGCGGTCGCCGAGATTTCGAGCGTGCCTCCGGCCTGCGTCGCCTGCACGTCGGTCAGGATGACCTGTCCGGGGTTCGTCGGAGAGCTAAACGCGGGGCGATACGTGCGGGTGAGCTCGTGTTTCTCGCCGCGGTTCGAGTACTGGAGCGTCACGTTCACCGGGTACGACCCGGCCTCGTCGACCCGCGCGGGGAAGGTGAACGTCGTGGCGTTGCCCGCCTTCAGCCGTGGCTTCACGCGCTCGGTGACGCTGAAGTTCACGTCCGGCGAGGACGAGACGACCCGCAGTTGTCGAATGTCCTCGGTGAGCCCGTTCGAGACGGTGACGTTCACGGACCGAGTGGCACCGGGTACGGCCTCCTCGGTCGAGAGCTCTATCTGCGGGCGGGAGACCTCCTTCACGTCGACGGTCACCGGGTACCGAACTCGGACGTGCGAGCCGTCGTTTTGTCTGCCGACCAGCACGACGCGGAGGTTTTTCGACCCGGGGTCGTCGAACGAGACGGCGACCGGGATGGTGATGCTCGACCCGATGGTTATCGTCCCCACGTCCTCGATGCGCGCGATGTCGGTGGGGCTTCCCTGTCGGCGGACGTAGACGTCGGTGACGTCGACGACGCTCGGACTGTTCTCGCCGTTCCGAATCGTCACTTCGAGGTCGGTCTGTTCGCCGGGCGTCGGCTCCGCCGGCGCGACCGTCACGTCGGAGATTCCGATGTGCGCCTCGGCCGCTTTCGCCGGCCCCGTCGCCAGCGGGACGGTGACCGCGGAGAGCACGACGACCGCGACGAAGAGCCACGAGAGAACCGAGCCGACGCCGTCGTTCGGTTCCCGCGGACTCATCTGTTTCTCCTCACGCAATAATGTTGTTTCGTTGCCATCATTGGCTAGTCGGACTGACCAGCCCCACATAAGTTCCTTGGTTTACATGTCTGTTGCCGAACTAGTTACTGCTGGGCTCGCACTCGGTCGCTCCCCGGGAAAAACGCGGTCGAGGTGAGGAGATCTGAGTCAGATGGTGGCAACTTCGACGGGCGACGCTCGGAATCAGGTCTCGACGCTGAAGCCTTCGTCGCGGAGCGCGGCTTCGAGGCGCTCGCCGTGTTCGCCCTGTAGCTCGATGCGGCCGTCGTCGGTCACGGTCCCGCCGACTGCGAGCCGTCGCTTCAGGGTCGACGCGAGCGCGTCGAGTTCGTCGGTCGGGAGGTCGAGGCCGTCGACCACCGTCACGGGCTTGCCGTACCGTCGGGTATCGACGCGAATCGACGCGCGCTGGTCCGCCCGCGCGAGGTCGTCGCCGATTCCGAGGTCGTCCGGCAGGCCGGTGATGTCGCTGAAAGTGTCCTTTCCCACGTATTCGAGTACGCGTCCGCAGCGTATCAGGATGCGGTTGGAATATTCCAACCCACCTGTGAGCGTGTCTCGCGGGGCGTTCGACCCGACTCGTCGGTCACGCGCTCGCTTCGAGCTTTTCGGGGTCGACGCGCTCTTCGACCTCGGTGCCGAGCGTGCCGGTGACGAACTGCCGGGCCAGCCACGCCTCGGCGCGGGTCAGACGGTACTGGAGCGTCGAATTCGGGATGTCGAGTTCCTCGGAAATCTCTTGGACGGTGTGTTGGCGCGGCGTCTCGTAGTAGCCGAACTCGACGGCGGCTTCGAGCGCGGCCTGCTGTTCCGGCGGGAGGCCGTCGGCGGAGACGCCCTCTTCGAGCCAGCATTCGGGTTCGCTGATGCGCTGGACGCTCAGCGAGAGGCCGTCGCTGAGGCTGTCTTTGACCTCCTCGTAAATCTCGCTCACCGTGTCGTCGTCGGAGATGAGCAGTCGCCACTGGTTTTGGGCCCCTCGGCGCTCGGCCTGCATCAGGAGACCGTCGCCGATGTGCTTCGCGGCGACGTGCGGAATCGACTGAATTCCGTCGCCCTCCTCGCGGCAGGAGTAGACGATGCGCCCGTTGGGCGTCTCCGAGAGCACTTCGAACTCCCACTCGACGACCGGTGCGCCGCACATCCCGAGGACGCCGTTGCACCGGGTGGCCTGTTCGATGACCTCGTCGAACGCTTCGAGCGCCTCCGTCGGCCCGGTGAGGCGGTCGAGTCGCCACATCGACTCGCTCGTGGCGTGTATCGCCATGGTCTTGGAGTGTAAGTCCGGGTTCTCGATGAAGAGGTCCATCACCTCGTCGGCACCCCGCTCGTACTCGACGGTGAAGACGAATTCGCGCATGGATTCGAGGTAGTCGCCGGAGGCCTATAGCCTTGGTTGGTATGTTCCAACTTCGGCTCGCATCCCGGACTTCCGACTCAGGCCCCGAACTTCGGTCGCTCGCCCCGCTCAGGACTCGTCGAAGGGCGACCGGGCGTGTTCGGGCACGTTCTCGGGGCGGGCGATGAGGTTCTCCCGGCCGAGGTTTATCTTCGTGACGCTGCCCTCGTCGGCCATCCGCGAGAGGACGCGGCTCACTTTCGACTTCGACCAGCCCGTTCCCTCGACGACCTTCGACTGCCGGAGTTGACCGCCGCTGTCGTCGAGGAGTTTGAGAATGCGCGTCTCGTCGTCGAGGAGTTCCTCCTGACCGGGATAACCGCCGGCGGTCTGCTCCGAGCGAACTGGGCCGCCGCTCCCGCCCGTTTGGACCGTGTT
>NZ_JPES01000086.1:0-22530 GCF_000730175.1 Haloferax sp. ATB1
GACTGCCCTCTCTCGATTAGGATTGAGCGGTCGGCTGGACTACGTTGAGCGAAACCTCATCGAAAAGTGGTTCACACCCTCAAAATGCGAGTCGACCGCTTCCATAATTCGTGGGTGGGCAGTCACGGAAGCGTCCGCGAGTGGTTCATACAATTTGTGCAATACTATAATTTTCAGAGACCGCATCAAGCGCTCGATGGACGAACACCAGTCCAGGAGGTTACTAACTAGACAGTGCCAGTTGATAACAAAATCTCAAGTGAATTATATCACACCCGGCAATTTCATCTACCAACTAGACGGGCTCAAGTGAATTATATCACACCCGGCAATTTCATCTACCAACTAGACGGGCCCTATAGAGTTGAGATCACTAGTGAGTTGAGATCACTAGTGATTTTAGCGGCCAGATATTCTCGTGGTGTGTTGAATTTTGATGATTCATCTAGGGAAGGCACGTAACAGAAGCGTTGAAGGTAGTCAACTTGTGTCGTCTCAGAAAGTTTCGAAGCTTGTTGTTCAAGATCGACGAAATCACTATCGATAGACAACACATGATCGTGAGTGAATGGGGAAAGGTGTTTTGTTCCCATGGTAAATCAATGACCCCCGGCACCTTACCCCTGAGAACTGCACGTAACAGAGCAGTTGAATCAACAGTCAATACGATATCGTGATTTTCAATATCACTCTCTAGTCCAGCGCCACGGGATAGTTGAAAATCATTAAAGAATCTTGAAATTTTTTCTTCAGAGTCTTTTGGATGGGGTCTAACCCTAAGATTCAGGTTATTTTTTCTTTGGAATGTCCGAAGGATGTCCGCCAGTTGTTTCTGTTGTTGTTCTGTCCATGACCCTGCCTCATATTGCCACTGAGAGAGGAATAACGCGGATTCGGCATTTGTCTCAACAGGTTTGATGGAGCCTGGATTGAATTCCGAGTATCCTACCGTAGTGACTGTTCCAGCCCCATTACATGGATATTGTTCTCTAAGTTTCCGAATCCGTTCTGTGAAGAAATCACCCATTGTTAATACTTCGTCGGCGTACGGACTACAAAAGAGAAAGGCCCCGTAATTGAAACCGAATCTACGTTTGAACTTTTCAATGGCCCATGATTGGGGTTCAATTGATGGTCTAAAGAGCCCCTGCCGGTTTACAGGTTGTCCATTTCGAAATTCCAGATCCGGCGATTGATGCCATGTTGAATAACGATACTCTTGAAATCTGCGGTTTCTGAAAACTTCATTACATGCTTGATAAACGGGAGTCGATCATGGCCACTAACGAAAACATCCATAGATGTATCTTTAATATACGAGTGAATGTCATAGATTAGTTGCGGTGAGATGTTGTCTTCAATGATACGTTGAACAGCGACTTTCTTTTTCGATCTCGGCGTTTCATGAAATTTGGTAGCTACTTTTGACCGAATATACTCATCTGCGAAGCGATGGGGTTTCAGTTCGTCCGCTGGTAGAGCTGAGCTCTTACTCGGATCAGCGCTTTGAAGAAGTTCATCAAAAAGAAGATACTCAACTTCGTAGTCTTCCGAGAGTTCTTCTGCGATAGGAACTAAATTTCGATATGTTGTCGTATCGTATATTGAGAACACTATTTTTCTAACCATGTTTTAATGAATTTGCACCGTTTTCAAGTAAGATATTTATTATATTTATGCCTTTTCATGAAGATTCTATGCAATCTTGGAAAACTGTTAATTAATTATGAATTTCGGATATTAATTACTATCGGATCTTTCGTAGTTACTGGGCAGCGGTAAAGAAGTGACGTGCCACTCCATGAGAAGCATAATTCCTCTCAATACATTCGTCTTGTGGCGTTGAGCCTCGAACTTGTGCAATCGATTTGCTGGTGTGACTGCAACTACTGTCCAGTCTGCCGATCCAAATCGATAATTCGGTACGACAACTATCAATTGCTTAAACGGTATCTGTGTAATAGTTGTGACTGAACATTTAATGACCAAATCGCCATCATCTTCACTCACCTCACATCTTATCGGTTTCAACACGAGTCTGAGGCAACTGGACGTAGAAATTGGGAAATCGTACAGGCGATCACCAGCACGCCCAGTACTTTTCGAGAGCGTTAGACGTACCTCTCCTCCATCTCAAATGTCCAATCGAAATAGGCGAGTGTATCTGTGAGAGATACAGTTTTCCGAGGGTAGCGTTTCTCGGTGATATCGTGAAAAGACGTAGCTGCTGGATAGGTGCCGTTACGATTGAATAGAACGACATCAAGAATCAGCACTTTGTCGAGTATATCACCACATATAACTACGATTGATTACCGTTGATCTTGGAGCCGTTTCATTGACTGTGGCCCGCCTCGGCTAAGTAATCACTTCTGTATTAGGAACATAAACAACCACTTCTACTTTGCGAGAATAACGACCGCCAGCATGAAATCGGGCGGTGAACACCCAGCGGACATCGTGATCCTCTGCCAGGACCAATATCCAAGCGTAGTGGTCTTAACTCTCGCCGGACAGGTCGGGTGCTGGTATGATTCACCTACTTTTCGACCTATTCATTCATTAATCATATATTATAATTTAGCCTATTCATTCATTAATCATATATTATAATTTAGCTGTTATATCTATAAATATCCAAGATCTTCCAATCTGTCTTGAACATCTCCTCCCACTTCGTCTTCAAGTCGGCGTGTATTCACATCAAGATTAGAAAGACGATTCAACACGACTTGCTGTATGTCTTCTGAGCCTGGCGCGTCTTTTTGACAATTTTCGACAAATTCGCCATTTTTAATGCTGGATAATCGGTCCTCGTTTCTTATTTTATCTACCTCAAACAACAAATCTTTTGATCGAGCAGCAACGATGACCTCGCCATCCATTTCATGTTCAGCAATAATAAAGTCTCTTTTAGTATCAGTAATTCCCTGTCCTTCATACTTGTGCGGAGGCTCTACTCCGAGTACGTTATGAAATAGGGGTGGCAAGTCCAACAAACTAACTAATTCACCAGAGTGCTCTGAAAGACCTTCCGGTCCGTTTGTTATGATTAGGGGAATATGTAGAAGTTCGTCATACATACGTCGTGGTTTACCGTATGCACCATGTTCACCAAATAGTTCACCGTGGTCAGATGTGTATACGATTAAGGTATCTTCATATCTGTTCATTTCACTCAACTTGTCAAGGAGTCGATTAATCTGATCATCTGTATAAAGGACAGCAGCATCATAGAGCCGACGAAGTGAATCAATCTCATCTTTTGACAAAGTCTCGGGCTGGGTAAGTAACTGAGAGTACCATTCAGAAACATCTGTCTGCGAGATATCTGCAACATCGAATTGAGCACGATATTGTTCTGGAGGATAACACGGATGATGAACGTCCATATAATGGACCCACCCAAAGAATGAATCATCTACGTTGTCAAGCCAGTTGATCGCATCTGTTGTGATAGTTTCTGCATTAACGTATGGTCGTGGCTTACCTTTCACCAACTCATAGGTCTTCTTTATGATATCGGTGAGATGGAACACCTCATCGATCTTCTTCATCTGAGGGTTAGACAATTCAATACCCCGTGGGAAGATCTTGGTTGCAATTCCCATTAGTGGGTTTTGGTAGTCCTCAAATATGTCAAATCCAACATTATAGTTGAAGTGACGTGAAAGGAACGGATTACTCTGGAAGCCACCAGTAGTGAGCCCAGCATCTCGAAGATTAGATGCAACTCTCGGCCGCTCATCAGTTAGTGGACCTAACCCCCCATATGATAACGGTAGTGTTCCTGTAAGCATCGCAGGGAACGAAGGCGTTGTCCCTGGGCCTGTAGCATACGCATGCTCAAAGGAAACACCATCCTCAGATAACCTCTCAATCGCTGAGAGTTGTGGACTACTGGTTAAAGTTAAATCATATCGTAGTGAGTCTACCGGGTTAAAGTTAAATCATATCGTAGTGAGTCTACCGTGATTAAAAGAATATTCTCAACGTTTCCAGCCGTTTGCTCCGCGCTCTCACTCATATGCTCGCCTCCAAGTTAGCTCACCTGTCATTTCATCTTTCCTTCTGAGATGGAGTTGCTCTCCCAAATAAACACCGACTGTCTCAAGAGAACACAAATTCCCTTAGTTCATATGCCGCGATTGCTTCACCTCTCTATTCACTTTCTGAAATTGTACTGAGCAAGTAGGATAGTAATAGAGAACCGATACTATAACTAACATTGGCTAACTGATGGAGAAATACGTGCTTCGAGGACCCTGGGAGAAAATGATAGAAAGATGAATATCGGAATTAACGCAAGAGTATTTAGTCTTGAGACTCCAGCAGGAGCCGCTCAAGTTGGAATACAACACGCAAAGAACCTAATAGATCGGTCAGCTTCATCTACATTATATGGACACGAGGAGGGCTATCGGAAGTTGGAATACAACACGCAAAGAACCTAATAGATCGGTCAGCTTCATCTACATTATATGGACACGAGGAGGGCTATCGGTGGTTCAATAATACACCCTCGTATAGAGATGCTCTCTTCCCGTGGAACTCGCAAGCTTTTGGTGTCATCTGGGAACGTAGTGTTCTTCCTTTCCTTGCAGCGAATGATGATTTAGACATTCTATTTTGTCCAAATGCAAATGCTCCGCCCATCATTTAGACATTCTATTTTGTCCAAATGCAAATGCTCCGCCCATCACTTGGGGAGATTACAAAACAGTAGTGCTTGTTCACCACGTCGGTTCCGAACATGGGCACAGTAGTCTTCAACGGTTCTATCGAAAAGCGACGATTCCGTTTGGTGTTCGAAATGCCGACGTTGTAGTAACCGTTTCAGAATTTTCGAAGACAGAATCGTTGAGAATCTCCCGGTCAAGCAAGATGATGTTCATGTAGTCTACAATGGTATCGACGACCTCTTTTTTGAGAAAAATGCTGGAAAGCCGATCGAAGTTCCTGACGAATATATTCTGTTTGTAGGCTCCGCGGATGAGCGCAAAAACCTCTCACGCCTCATACAGGCATATAACAAACTAGATACAGACTGTGAGCTTGTTGTAGTTGGTCCAAGTGATACCGCTGCTTTCGGCAACGAGAAGGTTAACCGAGATGATATTATGAACTTAGGATATGTCTCACGGGAGGAATTGATATATGTTTATGAAAATGCAACTCTATTCGCGTATCCTTCTCTCTATGAAGGATTTGGTCTTCCGCCGCTTGAGGCAGCTGCTCGTGGAACACCGGTCGTCACATCAAACGTAACGGCAATACCTGAAGTGATGGGAGAGGCAGCTGAGTTCGTTGATCCATACGACATTGATTCGATCAAACAGGGGCTAGAAATTGTTCATAACTCTAATCGGCTTGAAGAACTCTCTCAGAAGGGACGAACTCGATCAGAGCAGTTTACTTGGGACAAGGCAACAAATAGGTTACTTGGTGTGTTTGAAGAGCTATTTTAGTGACTTAGTCGTTGACGCTTGTTGGCAGATATTCGTAGTTCTTCCCTAATGTGAACGAGATAAAGTACACGAAGTCATACAAAAGTGCGTACGGGATCCAGTAGGCTGCACCGGAGTTGATCAAGTAAGCGTATTCGTTCCAGACATACCGTACTCCAGAGAATACGAAGTCATCAGAATCAGTCGCGGCGATCTCGGAAAATGCTTTCCCGTCTTTGTATCGTCGGGTGAATAGTGACCGAAGCGTATAGTCGTGTGAGTGATAGACTTTTGACTCTGGGCAGTAGTGAATTTCGTAACCTGCAGATGCGACTCGGTATGCAAAGTCCTTATCTTCAGACATAGGGACAGAATCGAGGAACTGGAATTGATTCCAAACGTGGCGAGAAACTGCTGAGTTGCATCAGATAAAAATATATTGTCCATAGGGACAGAATCGAGGAACTGGAATTGATTCCAAACGTGGCGAGAAACTGCTGAGTTGCATCAGATAAAAATATATTGTCCATATAAAACTCTCCCTTTTTGCTCGCATCGGATTTTGTAAGGGTGATTGATGTATCTGGGTAGAAATATTTGTAAAAGAATTTGTCTGAAGGTTTAGCATCAGGGTACGCTATTTGATTGCCGTAACACACATCGGCATTACCATCATTTATTGGGCTGGTGAGTTGGCTTAACCACTCATCATCAATTGGAACTGCATCTTGAACGGTAAAGACGATTATATCCCCTTCAGCTTGGTCCGCTGCTTGGTTGCGAGTTTGCCCGTGGTGGAACTCATCAGGCGGGATCTCAATGATAGTATCGGCATACTGTTCTGCGAGTTCAACTGTACCGTCGGTAGAGCCAGAGTCAATTACGATGAGTTCGATATCATCGACATCTTGACTTTGAATTGATATTAATGTATCCTCAAACTCCTGGCCTGCATTTTTAGTGGGAATGATAACGGAAATTCTGGCCATGTATAAATCCTGTACTGAAATATAAATGAAGGTACTGGAATGACTTCACTTGGCATGAATAGAACAATAATGGTTACCAGACGCTTGGCACCAAAGATGATTGATTTGGACTATCTAGGTGAGGTATCCGAAACTGCCGGTATTTTGGTCATTTAGCTAATCTGTGTCTTGTAATGGCCTCTGGTGAATTTAGAGATCAAATATGTCAAACACTTATCAATCTCGTGGATCTTCCACCAACTCATACAACCCACCTCGATTCAACTGCGTAATCCAGCCAGCATTCGTCAGATTTCGAAGCGCGTACTCGACCTGGCCTTTCTCCAGATCCGAATGCTCACGCAGATACAGCGGATTAACACGACCCCACGGTGAACCAGAACGCCGCCCTTGCTTGAATAACTCGAGGACGACTTCCTCCCGTTCGTTCGGTTCGTAGCGTTCGTTGACCATGTATGGCGCGCAGTTCTGACTCCGTATGCATAATACTCAGCAATTTACCAAGCATGTAACCGAACTGTTTGCCAAGCATTTTGCTAAGCAAAACTCCTAAATAGCCACCGTCCGTAGCAGCTATCGAGAAGCACGGGTCGCCTCAACGGAGAGGACGGTGCTGGAGACACCGCCCCGTGCTTCGCCCAAGACGAAGCATGAGCAACTCAGATCGAGATAGACAAGAGCCTCAACGGAGAGGACGGTGCTGGAGACACCGCCCCGTGCTTCGCCCAAGACGAAGCATGAGCAACTCAGATCGAGATAGACAAGAGTCTGTTGAACAGTATCACGACTACCAAACGTCCCCGATGGGGGTCTGACGGATGCAGCGATACGAATGGCTCGACGAGCGAGTCGATGAGATTATCGAACGCTACGAGTCAGGGCAGTCGCTCCGTGAGATTGCGGACGTGTTCGATGTGTCCACGAGACCAATTCAGAGTCGGCTGCACGACTCCGATGTCGCAATGCGAAATGGTGGTCCGGCGTACACGCAGTTAGCGAACCGAAGGGATGAGATGGTTGAAGCGTACGAACGTCGGAGTTCCCTCCAGTCGCTTGCGGACCAGTACGACACGTCCCCGGTCGCGATTCGGTTCCATCTTGAAGAGGCAGGTGCCGACCCTATCTCGCTCCCGAAGACGACTGACCACGGACTGAGTCCATCTCAGGTGTCGGTTATCCAGGGAGAATTACTCGGTGACGGGTGCTTACACTCTCGATACGATGGGTCGTGTTTCTTCCAACTCTCAACGACGACGGAAGGACACGCACGTCGGCTGATTGAGAAGCTTCCCGATGGGTTCTTCCCGGAATCACAGCCGAACTCGTTCACCCGGCTGAATCAGTTTACCGACGAAGACTACACTTCGTGGATAGTCACGTCACGACCACAACCACGACTCCAACGAATGTATGAGGAGTGGTACGAAATCAGAGACGAGAAGAACAACCGAAAAATCGTCCCGGAGGACTTCCACCTCGACAAGACAGCACTCCTGCATTGGTACTGGGGTGACGGGAACTGTTCAATCCGTGACAGCGGCGCACCGCGCGTTTCCTTTGCGACCCACGGCTTTCCTGAGTCGTGCGTCGAACATCTCCAGTCAGAAGTCAACCGCCTTGGGTACGACAACTACGCAGTCAGACAGAAGGGCATTGAGGACGGCTCCGGGTTGTATATTCGGCTTCGTGACTATGATGCACGGACGTTCCTCGACGACTTACGGCGTTCAAATACGCTCATGGCGTACGACTACAAATTCCCGGTTCCTGTGAAGAACGAATGACTGAGTAGTCCATAGTACACCTCGACCTCTTTCTTCACCACCCCTGACTCAGTCGCAGAGTCGTTAGCCCAAGCACTCGCAGGCGAGACACCGCCGACCGAACCAACGAAACGCGCCGAGAAGTATGATTGGGACAGCGTCGCCGACCAGGCCGAAGCGGCCTACGAGCGTGCCATCGACGGTCGCTGGTAACTGTTCGACTGCGTCGTTGGTTTGCGCCTGCTGATGCTCTTTTTAGCCAGTATCGATATCTCAGTACGCAGATATCACACGACCCCATCGAGTGTGAGAGTACATTTCGTATGCTTTCTCTAGAATAAGACACCCCGATGGTAGACCGGAAGGGAGTCCACACACCATCGCTCGGTTCCAGTCACAGCACACGGAGATGTCTCCGCACTTAGTGAGAGAGTACATTTCGTATGCTCTGTCTCGCGAAAACGCCTCAAAACGCCAGAATCGTCAGATTGAACCAATCTGTGTTCGAGCAAGAAAGCATACGAAACAGACGAAGTGCGGTTTTATATAGTAAACACTCATCGATTCGGTAAGGACATGGCAGGACCGTTCAGCGACATGACGGAGACAATCTTCGCTGACAAGAGTGTACTCAGCGAAGAGTACCAGCCGAAGAGATTCTCGAGCGTGACCAAGAAATCGAAGAATACCGATATGC
Organism: Haloferax sp. ATB1; assembly: GCF_000730175.1. Taxonomy (NCBI): domain Archaea; kingdom Methanobacteriati; phylum Methanobacteriota; class Halobacteria; order Halobacteriales; family Haloferacaceae; genus Haloferax; species Haloferax sp. ATB1. The sequence goes on from NZ_JPES01000086.1 coordinate 8,897, forward strand.
ACTCCAAGACGTCCTCTTTGGCCGGGATCCGAAAAACGTCATGCTGTACGGAAAGGCAGGACTTGGGAAGACAGCAGTCACGACCTACATGCTGGATGCATTGGCAACAGAGGTCGAGACGCGAGAGCAAGCTGATGACCTGCACGTCCACGAGGTAAACTGTAATGGCAAGACGCTATTCATGGTCGTTCGTCGCTTAGTGAACGAACTGCTCCCTGCACACGCCAGCGACTTTCCCAAACGCGGATTGGGAACAGGAGATGCCTTTGACGAACTCTACACACAACTCGATCGAATTGGTGGGACGCACATCTTCGCGTTCGACGAAATCGACCACCTCTCAGGTGCGAACTCCCTCCTGTACGAACTCCCACGCGCGCGGTCGAACGGACACATCGACGAGGCTCGAATTGGGATTATCGGCATCAGCAACAACTACACGTTCAGAGATGACCTCTCACCGAAGGTCAAAGACACGCTGATGGAGACAGAAATCTCGTTTTCCCCGTACGATGCGACCGAACTGAAGACGATTCTCCTTGACAGGGCAGAGCGTGCGTTCATCGAGGATGGCTACGACATGTCGGCGATAACGATGACAGCCGCGATTGCGGCCCGAGACATGGGCAATGCACGTCAAGCGATCGACCTACTTCGTGTCGGCGCGGAGGTGGCTGAAAAACGAGGCGAGTACTGCGTGACTGACGAGCATGTGGAGGAGGCTCGACGGCTTGTCCAACGTGGTCGATTGAGCAACCGAATCCGCGACCAAACCGAACAGGCACAACTCGTCTTGGAGACGATTGCTCGACTCGAAGAACAGGGGCACTGCCCCGTGCGCTCGAAGGAAATTCAATCCCACTACAAAACAGTCGCACGGTCCTGGGGCGTTGAACCGTTGACGACGCTCAAGAGTATTCAGGACCATCTCTCGGATCTCCACATGCTCGGCTTCGCCAAGCGATACGATCGAAACGAGGGATTGAGTGGTGGACAGTACTACGAGTACGAACTCGACCTCGATTCAGACCTCGTCTTGGAGACTCGCGAGCAAATCGAACACGACGAGTGACCTGAGAACGGGGGTCGAAGCATACGAAACGTACTCTCGTTTGTATCGGAATGGAGTCACCGGCCCTCGCCTTCGTCATCCCCAAGTTGTGTCTGCGTGCTCAGTGGTGAGATTGAGGGGCGACGCTGTATGGCGAAAAGCATACGAAATGTACTGTCTCACAACGACCGCAAACTGAACACGACTTCACCAGTACAGTTCGTCTGCTACTACTGTACGCGAAAAACACACGACGTATCCACGAAAAGCATACGAAATGTACTCTCTCATTCAGAAGATGATGTCCGAAGTCAACTGAGATAGAGTACGTTTCGTATGCTTTCTTTCTTGGTTGAAACCGCAAGACAGTACAGACGATAGCATACGAAATACACTCTCTTACTCGGGTTCCAATTCGACGACAGACAAAATCCAGACGTAGCCGTCATCACGAGAAGCGCAGAGTCCATTTCGTATGCTCGAATTTGCATCCAAAAACGGCAGGAACCGACGTGAAAAGCATACGAAATGTACTCTCTCACTCAGAACGCGATGGCCGAAGTGGGACCGGATAGAGTGCATTTCGCATGCTTTCGTTCGCCGTTGAAAGCGCAAGACAGCAGAGAGGAGAGCATACGAACTGTACTCTCTGACTCGGCCGTCAGCTCAACGTGAGTATTGTTCGTCGAGAGGGTGCAACGCAGTCCGTAGCTGTGTCTACCGAAGAAACTGACGCCAACGAGTGTACAGATACATCCCGCCGAAGATGAGGCCGATGAGCATCACGAGCCCGGTCACATGCGTTTCACGCACACCGACGGGAAAGGGAGGTGTTTGGAGGGGCACGCCGGACCACAGTCGAGGGACTGAGAACACTACTAGCGGTGTCGAACGTCCATTTAGTTAGAGATTGTGTCCGTCGCATCGGTGTGGCCACGTCGTCGAACGGGTTACGCCGAGCAGTAACGAGGCAGCGTGGACGGCAGTCGGGGCCGAGTGGTATAACATACATATGTTCGGTACACCTGCACGCAGTTTCCGACACGCAATGGGACACCACGAGCCAGACACAGCCTAGGGGTCTTGTTCAAAGTCTCACCGCCTACAGCGTCGCTTGTGGAACACTGGTAGCCAGAATAGCGTGTTTGTGGATCTTCGGTTCGGTCCAAAAATGAAGTGATAGCTATCTAAAATCGTAACAATCAGTTTGATACTATTTTTGTCTGTTGAGGTCCAAAAATGAAGTGATAGCTATCTAAAATCGTAACAATCAGTTTGATACTATTTTTGTCTGTTGACTGAATATACTATTCAGGGTTTGGGACGCACTCCACGGAGAACCCTTCCGGTTGTTTGTGGTCCCAATTAACGCGTCACAGACGGCTGCAATGCCGATTCGTGCATTCGCAGAAGTCGACTGATCGGCTGTTTATCGAGGCTCGTCTGAGGAACGCGATCTCAACAGAGCTAATTTAAATACCATATTCACAGAATACTCAAAACAGTGGTATCTCAGCGTTACAATATAGTTTTGCGCTGAGAGTATTTGAGACTCGATGGCTCTGTTGAAATCCTTCAGCGTTGACATTGAGAAGAGCGACTCTACTCACCGGCTTTCGTCGATCCGGTTAGAAACGAGCCTCTCAGCAAATCGCAAGACGTGAAGAGGATTTCAACAGAGCCACTCATACGACTTACCAATTTAAAGCAATGCTGTATCACGCTGGTCTCTTAACCGAGAGGGGATCAGATAAGAAGTCAGAGATCTCTCCTAACGACTCGGTGTGGGCTTTGGAGACTGTGCTCAACACGGCATGAGATATCAGAGTATGCGACGAGTAAGTTACTGAAGTCTACAGAAAGTAATTGGATGCTGTGCTGAATTCAATGGGCATTTACAGCACATCTTCAACAACCAATCACCCAACAAGGATGTTAAGCATCCAATGTGTCTATGCCCTACACTGCACCTCACCAACCGAAGGATGACGAACTCCCAATACGCGTTAGTAGAGGGCTGCCCGCCCCGACGAACCAACCCGAGTGGCGAGGTGGTTTGATATCAAGGAATTCACGCTTCCCTTCAGGATACCAGTGATGGTCATCGTGATAGTGTTCGTAACAGGATTCTTCAGCCCACCGCATTTTGAAGCCGGCGCTGCAACCCCCTATTTCGGCCTTTAAATCCTTCCAGCCAAGTACGTCAGACGACCGAATTGAGGAATTCCAGTTGTTGTTTGTATTGTCTGGGTCGCTACAGTAGATCTCTATATCCCTTTTCCCTCGTCGTCTACCATCCATTACATAATCTCTTGGTATCCCTTTTCCCTCGTCGTCTACCATCCATTACATAATCTCTTGGAATGTGAATCTTGCTAGCGAATGGCTCGATTCGAGACGCGGGGTAGAACGCAGTTCGATTGAGAGTATTTGAAAGTGAGCTATGGTTTAACTACGAGGCGGTAGCGCATAAAAAGAAGCAAAATCTCCGAATTTCAATGCCCAGTTTTTCATTCTGTCAAGCTGTCGAGGGGGAGATTGTCTGGAATACCGGATGCTAAAACGACGCGGATTAGAATCCTTGGGTCGCTTGAACTGAAACGCTATTCCTTTTAAATAGGGTATTTGAATGTCGAATCCCAGCTCACTCTCTTCAACACCAGACGGAACGAATGCGTCCAAGTAATCAACACCGTCAGCAAAATCCTGACCAATCTGGGTATAGATAGACATCATGAGCTCAGATTCAAGCGGTCGATCTGCCATACATCCCTCGTGACATGGTGGGATAGTAAAGCTGGTCTGTCAGTTTGAGAAAACAGTAGAACGTTCAACGGGTACCTGGCATTGGCTATACCAACTGAATGAGGCGTTGAATGACGAGGCACAGTAGCAACACATCCGCTCGAAAACTACAGTAGACCGACACCAAAATGTACCAACTGGAAGTGGTTGACCGCACGTTTCCAACCTCTATGAGTTTCAGATGAATCCGATGCCTGTCTCAAGCGATGTGGTCTTCGGGAGGTAACCGTTGGCCGCTGCAGTGGCGGCAAGATCAGCATAGCTCGTGGAAATAGGCACCCGTACCGTGGTGTTGGACACACCAATGTGGCACTGCGATAGGAGATACACCTGACGAGCAAGCGTTCCAATGTCTGTTGAACCCTTCGCACGCTCCACCGTAATCGGTCGGGGAGTCCCACGGCTAGCTAGGTCTTCCGGAGCCCCGAACGTCAGCAGGAAGGCACGGTTCAGTGCTCGATCGATACAGGCGACTCCCTTAGAAGGCGTCGAGTACCCGTACCCTTCCGTACTCACAATCCGTGTCGGTGCCTGCTTGCGTACCTCGATGATGTCGAATGAGACTCCCTCCTCTCGTAGGTACTCCTCTACCTCGTCTAACGGGTCGTTCATGAACCCATCACGGTGGATGACGATGTGCTCTGGCTTCTCATCAAACCGCTGTCGGTAGCCAATGACGACCTGTCGGAGAATACGCATCAGTTCTCGGGCCGGAATTCGTTCCCCACTCTGTGCGCCCGTATTTGTGTGACCGAGGATGGTGCCGTCATGGTAGATTGCAGTCGTAGACGCTCCAACTCGAATCCCCTCTGATGTTGCCGAATCTGAATCCGTATTATCGTCGAATGACTGCCCGACATCCAGCCCAATAATTAGGTCGGCATCACCTGGCAACGAGTTCTCGATGGTGAAGGGAATTCCACCCGCCGCAGCAATGAGACCGAGAGCGGTGTTCTCATAAGTATATCGCTGTTTGAGCGTGTCCGAATGAACCATTTGACTGTCGGTGTGTTGGTCACCGAGCACCTCCTTCAAATCACTATACGGGATAGCAAAGTCGAAGAAACCGCCATCATCGGCTGGGGGCAGGACACACAGCGCAGCGTCAACATCAACATTGGGGGCAGGACACACAGCGCAGCGTCAACATCAACATTGCCTCCGACCTCGGCACCGACCTTCGATGCAGTCTGACTCGTTCCTTCCCCCCGTTCTTTCGGTTCGTACGCTATGTCAAGGGCCCGAGACGGGGTCGCTCCGAGGCTGCTCGCCTTGCTCGATATCTGCTGCCAAATCTCATCAGCCTGCTCTCCCTGAAAGTTCTCCGGTAGATGAACGCTACTCGGAACGATTTGGGCGGTGAGTACGCTTGGAGGTCTCGTATGTTGTCCGGATGATTGCCTCGACGTCCGTTGGCGAAGGTTAGTATGTTTTCTCGCGGATCGTAGAGTTGTACGAACTCGAATCTCTCGTCCCCGCTGAACACCTCGTGTTCGGTGTTGAGTGAGACTGTCTTGCCGTCTACGCTGAACTCGCCGATGTCACAGACGAAGGCATGAGCATCATCTACCCGTTGTTGCGGTGACCGATGCCATTCGCTACGAGCGGCGGAAGCAAACGCGGAATCGAAGTCTGTGAGATTCGTCGTGTGTCCCTGCAGTGCGAGCAGTCGCTGGGGGAACGTGTACGAACCACCACTTCCCATCGAGTACGCCTTCACTGCAGGACGGTTCGATTGCTCGATGTCGTTGAGTACCGAGTCGTCGAGCCCCCCACGAGCACGGTGGTAATCAACGACTGTCTGTCCGGGTGTGATTTCGTGCTCTGCAGCACCTTCCTCGGTGAACCCAGCGAAGTAGTATCCGCTCCGCGATCCGTACGCTGCCTGGATACGCCGCCCGGGGTATAGTTGTGAATTAGATACTTTGTCGAGCGTCAGGTGACTCACGACACGAGTGTTGGCCTCGACGTGTACGTACACTCGCCCAGAGGGCCCAATGTCAACTGTACAGTTCCACCGGTCGAAGAGTTCGAACTTGTCTGACGGGGCACCCAAATCGATTGGTTTGTGGGAAAGGATTTTGTCAATCCCTTGGACTCGGTACCCGCACTCACGTGCGCGGTTCTTGAACGCCTCCTCAACCAAACGCTTGATGAGACGATTGTCCTGCTCGATGGCCGGATCTAGTTTCGATTTCCCTTCATTTTCCAGTCCTGCAACGCCCTCGAGCTCCGAGACGTCAACCGAACTGAGCGGGTTAACGGAGACAACTCGTAGATCACCACCCTTCGTAGTGGGAGTACCTGTCTGGTGTGTGGCGAGTCTCACCACGTCGTAGGCGAGTTTTCGGCGTTCCGTTACCGAAGGGTTCGTCCCTGGTTCGACTTGGATTACATATTCGTGTATCAGGAGTGAGTCGATACACTCCTCTGACCTGTACGTAGTCTGGGCGTGCCCAGTCTCGTTACTCGCTTTGGTCGAAGTCGTCTCGGCGAGTGCGTCGTCGATTGCACTCTCTTCGTCGAACCCCTTGATGTTGGCCACCTCCGATTGTTCAGTGACTGTCAAATTGTGATAGGGGTCGTTGTACTCGTAGGTCACGTGGGTGATCGTCACTCGCATCCCCGACTGGAATTGGTCTTTGGGGATGTCAGTCAGCCAGTGTAAGAACGATACACTCCGCCTGTTACCCTCAGCGTCCTCGAACGTGAGGTTGTATCCTCCATTGTGGCTATTCACCTGCCCGATTTCCACCGTAACTGTGTACTCCTCACCTTCGATCAGAGTGTTCCGGTCGATCGGGGTTTTGTTGACGTTGATGTGTTTCTGTTCGTTACCTGCGTCTTCGGGTGTATCGTCGTGATTTGTCATGGATGATCGATGTCCCTGTGAATGAGTTCCGAGATGGGTTACTTGCTGCTTGCCTCGATTGCGGAATCGTCAGCGTGTATTGACTCGACGAAAGGAGCCTCCGTTTCCAAGGTGATACTATGGCCCGCGTGTCGACGCGTGTTGATGATGAACTCGTCAGTAGCGATGAGTGCACCACGTACGCCGATTACCCGGCCCTCACGAACCTCTCCGGGAGACAACTGCCCGCGACGACTGGTCACGCCGTGCTCTAAATCTGACGTCCCCAGTGACGGTACCTGAACCACGTCATCACGGATGTCGTCTGGTTCAGGCGTGTCGGGCCACCGGAAGCAAGACACGAGGCGCTCTGGGAAACGCGTCCGTGCCATGAGCGCAGCGTTGCAAAGTCGTTCGGTAGCGTCAGGTAGAGGAACGTACCACTCGTGCGACAGACGCTGATCGATGTCGTCACATTGGCTGACGGCCCGCTCTATGACCCCCGCAGCCTTTCGATTTGGTGCGGTGGCAATCGGGAGAGCGTGAGACGCTCCTTGCTCTTGCCATCGAACGAGAGTACGTGTGCGCTTCGTGATTCCAACCTTGATGCCGTCGGCTGCGACGAGGTATACGACGAACTCGTGAGCGCACGAACGCCGTTTGTACTCCGGGAACGGGCAGTCAGTATACGTGCACTGTGTCGCCGGTTGCATCACACACCTGGTGAAGGGTGGCGACCCCGAGCAGTCGGTACAGACATTGCTGCTAGCCTCCGAACCGCAGTTGGTACAGCGTTGTTCCGAACCCAACTGAACCCGGACGTGTTCGCCCAGTAGCACCGTCAGTGGGAGGTTGAGTTGTACTCCATCCACGGACGTTCTCTGAACGAACCCAAGAGAGGGGGGCTTCGAACCGGAGGGCCAGATGATTCGGTTGATTCGGCCATCAATTGTCGATGTACCATTTCCCTCGTCGTCCGGGTGGAAGTCGTCGAGTGAACCTTGTGTCATCATGATCTACCGGTCGTCGTAGTCCGCAGCCGGGCAGTCCCACCGGAAGTCGCACTCGGCGCAGGTGGCCTCGTCCGCGCCTTCGGTGATGTCCGACCAGCCATCCACGTCGCGGGTGGCCTCGATTTCCCGCACGGTGTCTTCGAACCGCACGAGGGCATCCTCGATGACTCCCTCGGAGAAATCCACCTCGAACCGTGCCTGGTCACGGTCTTCCTCGTTGATGAAGTAAATCACTCCACGGTCTGGGTAGTAGCCGTTCTGCTCGCGGAAGAGCACGGCGTAGACGAAGAGTTGCTCGCGGTAGTCCTCGAGCAGGTCGTCATCTTCGTCCGGACGGCGACCAGCCTTGTAGTCCCAGACCTGCGTCTCGTCTTCGTCGGTATCGACTAACACGTCCACGACGCCCTCGAGACGGAAGTCCTCGGCACCGTGTTTTAGATGGCGCTCGGTATCGACGACGTTGGGGTAGAGCTCCGGCCCTTCGCGTTCGTTGAACCGACGGATGTGTTTGAACGCAGTCTCGATGGCCTGCTGGTTCACCGGCAAGACACGCTGCTCTCGGAGAGCGGTGACGACTTCGTCGAAGTACTCCCGTAACTCTGTCGCGGTCGGTACTTGTCCACCTTCGACATCGTCGATGTCTCCACGGTAGTGCTGATGAGCCAGGTCGAGCGTCTCGTGCACAACCTTCCCGTAGAACAGTTGGGTCGCACGCGACATCTCGAAGTTATACTCGCGGACGAACCCGTACTGCCGCTTGCACCGCCGGTACGTGAGTACGTCGCCGACGATGCTGTACGGTCGGCGAACGTTGTCCCCATCGGACTCGCCGACCGTTGTGGACAGGTCGGCGATGTCTGCAGGGTCAACGATGCGTCGGTCTGGGCCGAACCCAGCGGGAGAGAGTACGTACCCTTCGTCGGTGAAACCGAACGCTGGGAGTGGGCCACTCAGCCGCTCGTCGATTTGGTCGTCCCGCCCGACGAGCACGAGGTTGTCTTCCGCGCGTGAGTAGCGACGTAGAACTGCCGGATGAGGTCACGCTCGGCACGGACGTCGCCGGGAGCGACAGGGCCGCGGTGGGCGTAGGGACGGAAGCGTTCCTCGAGCCAGTACGTACTCCCTGTGCGCGGGGTGTAGTGGAGGTTTCCGGCGAAGACGACCGGGAACTCGAGACCCTTGGCCTGATGGACGGTCATGACCTGGACGTACCCAGACGGAATCTGGTTATACTCATCCTCGGGGTCGTCGAGACCCATACTGGAGAGGTACTGACAGAACGTGTAGTAGAACTGTCCCAAGAACCGAGTCGAGACGGTGCCGTACAGATTGTGAGTTGTCCGGGTGAGCTTGCGGTCACCGGTAACACCGTCTGCCATGCTGACGAACGACTCCAGCAGATCGGTGAGCCGACCCAGGCGCTTCGCGCGTGCGGGATCACGGTTTGGGCCCTGCGTCCACTCGGAGATTGGACTACACGACCGAACCCGGAGGAACACGTCGAGCGGAGAGCGGTTCAGAACACTCCCCTCTTCGGCGTCCTGGACGGCTCTAGACGTCTCATTCAGGTACGCGCGGAGTTCGTCTCCACCCGGGCTGTCGAGGACGTTGTCCAACGTGTCTTGCCACTCCCAGAAGTCGTCGGCGACGCTACCCATCAGACGGTCACTGGCCCACTGGAGGCCGGGGTCGATGCATCGGGCGAGTGCCGCGATGAGGAGTTGCGTCTCCTGGTGTTCCATGAACGCCTTGTTTCGGGGGTTGTGGACAGGGATGTCTCGAGCCTTGAGGGCTTGGACTACACGTCCCACGAACGTGGGCGAACCACCCCATTGCGTCCATCGCTCGCGTGTGCTTCCAAACAGGAGCGCGACCTGACTGTAGTCCCGAATGTAGCCCTCATCGTGCATCGCCTCAATGGTGTCGGCGAGGCGATCGGCTGTCGCCTGTGCATTCGGCCCCTTCAGAAGTTTGACGCGGGGGTCGTCGCCGTCGTTCCGGGTAGGCACCATGGGCATCTTCCCATCGGCACGGGCGCCGTCTTCTTGCATGGTCAGGTGGTTCGACATGAAGTCGTTGTTCCACTGGACGATGTCTTCTTCCGACCGGTAGTTGTGGCGCAGTTGTATACGTTGGACAGCACCCTCACTGATGTTCAGTCGCTCTGACGCCGTCTCCGGGAACTGGATGAAACAATCCACTGTCGCACCGCGGAAACGGTAGAGTGACTGGTCGTCGTCACCGACTACGGTGATATTCGGCGACGACATATTCTCGGTTATCCTGAGGTAAATCTCCTCCTGAAGAGGGTTTACGTCTTGGTACTCGTCCACGAGGACATGTTCAAGCGGTGGACGATCTCGTTCATCGTCGCCGTGGAGGAACGTCTCGCCCGCGTCGGAATCGAGAAACTCGAGGAATTCCTCTTGGAGACGGGCGAAGTCACAGCGGCGAGCATCCTGTAGAGCCTCGAGGTACTGCTCGTACGCCTCTGCGAGCACTCGGAGGTAGGGGACGCCCGAGTTCGCAAGGGCGTTCACGTCCACTTGGTACTGCGAGAGCCGGTTGAAGAGTCTCACAGCAGTCCTAGTTGCCTCGAATTTGTTGGGGCCGTACTGGTCGTTGGGGTCTTTCATCGCCCCGCTGAACCAACGCCACTGCTCACCGTCTTCGACGTGGTCGATGTCTGCAGTTGCTTCCCAGTCGTCCATCACCTCGTCGCCGGCTAGGAAGTTCACGAAGTCACTGTGGGTACGGATGAACATCTGCTGGGCGTCGCCATCCAGCAGCTCGATGTTGCGGTACCCCGCGTGATGGTACTCGCGCATGATGTCTGCGGCGAGTTCGTGCATCGTCCCGACCCAGATATCTGCGGTGTCAATCTCGTCACTGAGACCAAGTGCGTCTATTCGGTCGTCGAGGCGGTCTCGGAGATTCTCGGCTGCTTTCTCGGTGAAGGTCGTGAGGACTATCGACCGAGGGTCGACGTCTTCTACGACGAGCAGTTTTAGACCGCGCGTAACGACCACTTCCGACTTACCACTGCCAGGGCCGGCAGTAAGGTACAGCGGGCCGTTCCCATGTTGGATGGCTGCTCGTTGCTCCTCGTCGAACGACCAGTCGTCGTTGCCGGAGCGTTCGCGATTGATTCGCTCCATTTCGTCGAGGAGACGTGTCGTCGTCCACTCGTTCGCGTCGTGTGAGTTGGTCGTCGTCCACTCGTTCGCGTCGTGTGAGTTGGTGTCTTCTGACATTGTTGTGTCTATGGGCGTAGCTCATCAGGGTGGCAGAGCCCATCCACGCCACCGACGCCCCCGCGCGGGGCGTTTCGCCTTAGACCGCGACTTCGGGGTTACTCTTCTCGGTCGGGGCGTCGGTGACACTGAGGACGTACGCCGCGTGCATCTGCCGGAGGCAGATTAGAACGCGGAGCATGTCAGCGAGGAGCCCGCGCTCTTCCTGTTCTACTAACAAGAGGAGTTCACGAGCGTGGGCCCACTGGAGCGGGATATCTTCGACCCGCTCCGGGATGATATCTTCGTCAGGCGCGTGTACGCGTGTGACTTCGAGGACACACGTGAGCGCCTGCTCGAGGCGAACGACAGTTTCAAACGTCTGCGTGTTGTAGGCGTTCATGCTTGTATTTGGTCGGTCGGCCACTGCCCGGTGCTGCAACACCGAGGCCCCGAAGGGCAGGCCGACCACAGCACGACATCGTTGAGCCGCGCTACTACCTTCTGTGTGCCCTACCCATAAATAAGTTCGGATAGCGGTGCTGACAAAGATTGGATTGGGGCCTCGTCAAAGTTTTGTCTGACAAAGTGATACCTCGATAATAGGTGTCGGACGTGACAAATTGGTTTTACTTCGTGTCGTGAAGTATGGATAGTTACACTCAATCTAGTCCGTGGGCGCGTCCTAGGTGCAGATAACGTCGGCACGTTAATTTGGACTCGTCTGTGGGCACGCCTAGGTGCAGATAACGTCGGCACGTTAATTTGGACTCGTCCGTGGGCACGCCCTAGGTGCAGATAACGTCGGCACGTTAATTTGGATTGTTTTCAGCAGAGTTGATTTAACAGAGCACTCTAATTAGCGGCCTTGACAAAGATTTATTTGGGAGTACGACTAGACATTCGGTAATGACACAAGATTCTGATACCGGTAGGTGGATCTCTCTCCGAGTAAGGAGACCTATCGTGCAGTGCGAGCTATCGTGCAGTGCGAGCTGATGTCAATCCGAGATCAGCCATTAAAGAGTTAGTAGACAATGCAATCGACAACTGGCGCCGTCTCGAGAACGAAAACGGAGAACTGCTCGTTGAAATAGAGCACCTCTCTGCTGATGAAAGCGAAACAGGCCAAGAGGAACTGGTCATCCGTGACAACAGCGGTGGGCTCGAAGAAGAGAATCTCAAAATGTTTTTTGCTCTTGGTGAGTCTGCAAAAGAATCAACTGAAAGTTCGATTGGTGCATTTGGGATTGGCTGCAAAAGAATCAACTGAAAGTTCGATTGGTGCATTTGGGATTGGAGCAAAGAAGGCGTGCGCATTCCTCGGCAAAACCGCTGAATTCCGGACAAATTTCATAGATAACGAAGGAAAAGAGGGATACGGGTTTACTGTTGATGAGGAATGGTTGAACAGTGATGAGTGGGAAGTTGAAAAGCAGCGATATGGGGATATTGTTCCCGGCACTACCGAAGTCAGAATACGTGATCTGAATTTCGACTGGGAGGAAACCGCGAATCCTTCAAGGGAGACCGAAGAAGGGAAAGACACTAGAATATCTCTTGCCCAAGACCTCTCAGAAACATATGAGTTATTCCTCGGGGGTGGTGTGAGACCGACAGAGTATAAACTCAGTATCGTCGTTGAGGGGAAAAAATTGGAACCCAGTGGGGACATCGACTGGTCGTGGTACCCCCTTGACGGATTTTATCCACGCCGATATGAAGGATTCAAAATTGAACGCGAAGACCGTTCAGAAGACGACGCCCCTATTTGGATGAATGTGACTGTTGGGCTACAAGACGACGCCCCTATTTGGATGAATGTGACTGTTGGGCTACTTAGAGAGGCTAATCAACAGAGGGCAGGGATTGACATCTATTGTCAGCGCAGAAAAGTACTATCGAATGACAAAACATCCTCTGCTGGATTTGGGTCGGGGAGATACAAGTTAGGAAACTTTGGTACCGGCCAAAAGCGGCTCAAAGTCATCGTCGAGGTTGAAACTCGAGGAGACGCATCTGATTTACCATGGAATTCACAAAAAGACGGGATCAACGAATACGATAGTGTTTCACAGGAGATGTATAAGTATCTCCGACGGGTTGCAAAGCCATACTACTCTGCTTCATTCAGTAAGTTCAGACAGTCATTACTCAGACCATATGGCCCTGACAGTCCCTTCGCTGTGAAGGATCCTGATGGTGGAATCCAAACTTACGATTATGAAGGCCGTGAACGGGTAACTGACAAACCAGATACAAAGGCTCCAGAATCAAAGTGGGTAATGAGCCTTGCAGAGGCACATTCGAGACTCGGTATCGAATGTGACGATGATTTAGAACAGAAATCCATTCCTGCATATCAGCTGATTTGACAGATTACTTCTCAAACAATTCAGCTGATTTGACAGATTACTTCTCAAACAATTACGCCGATCGATACGATAGCCTCCATCGGGTTGAGAGTCCACCTCCACGACGGATCGTAGAAAACATCGAGGTCGTGTGTAATCGTATCGACAACCTCGCCCGTGAGCACGTTGCAGACGATATTCGGTGGACAGGTGTTCCAGAATGGGCTTCATTCTATTACAAAAAGGAGTTAACAGAGGCCCAAGGAAACGACGATCTATCTAATTTGACCGACGTGACGAACTGGAAGACGGATTCCAGTTCCTTCC
>NZ_JPES01000087.1:0-24089 GCF_000730175.1 Haloferax sp. ATB1
AAAGCCGCCGCCGGCCAAGCCCTCGCCCAGCGAGCAGCCGCACAGCGTGACTCGGCTGATGACAGCGATGGACTGCCGTCGTACCGGCGGACCGAAAACGAACCCCGCACTCACTAACCATGTCGACAGACCAAGACACAGCCGCCCGGCGTATCATGGACCAGTTTGGCGAAGCGAGTCGCATCCCCTACCTCAACATCGAAGAAGGTGACGTCGGCATCCTCATCGCTCTCCCCATCTGTGGGTTGCTCCTCGCCGGCCTCACGGGTATCGAATCACTCGCCGTCCCGCTTATCGCAAGTGGCCTCGGGATGGGCGCGACCATCGTCTACGTCACCCCCGACCATCTGAACGCGTGGACGTGGACGAAAGACGTCTATCGATACGTCAAACGGCCCCGGATTACGTTGAGTGCGCCGGAACACTCGGACAGCCAAGCGAACGAAACTGCACGCAACGAGGGCGGACTCGCGAACTACACGCCATTCACGCCGGACGAGCGAACCCAAGACCTCACGAATATCGAGCGAGCGTGGCCCGGCGCCGGCGCGATTCAGCGGACTGACGGCGCGATGGAGGCGTTCATCGAAATCGACCCGGGGAACATGGACTTCGCGATGGCCGACGACTGGGCCCAACTCCAGGATGCCGGCGCCGAGTTCGCCAACAAAGAACTCGACTCGAAGCTCAAATTCCACGCAACAACCCGGTCATTCCCGGTCGAACAGATCACCGAGACGATCGAGGAGCGACTCACCGACGAGGACGTCACACAGAACCCGATCTTCCGGGAACTCCTCGAGGAGTATCGGGAGACGCGGCCCAAAGAAATGCGTGACCGCGGCATTCAGCAAGTTCGGTACTACATCGGCGTGGAAGTCTCGCCACTCGAAGTCTACGACCGATACCGTGACGAGGGAACGCCGGCTGAAAAGCTGACGCAGTTCCCCGTGATTGGCATTCTGTTCAACCCGTTCGTCACCCGGCGTGCGGACCTCTCCGATGTCGAACGCCGCGCTCAGATGTTCGAAAAGCTCGATGACCGGATCACAGACGTCCGTTCCGAATTCATTCAGCAGGCCTCCGGCTGGTCCGCACACCGACTCAGCACGGTCGAATTGTTCGTCCTGAACATGGACTTCTGGAACGGCGAGGAACACGATTTCGAGACCGAAGCAGACGTGATTCGCGAACAGCCGATTCTCAGTCGCTCACGCCGGGAGGAGGCGTTCGATGCGTAACCTCCCGTTGCAGGCGAGTCGTGATATTCTCACGCAGCTCACCCAGTGGCTCAACAGCCAACCTCCCCCGAAGGTGCAGCGCTCTATCTGGGCACCATCATGCTCCTCGGCGTCGGCGGGACAGCCCTCTGGCAGCGGTACCGCACCGACGACGAGCTGGAAGTCGACTTTTCGGATGTCCTCGACGAGGAAACCCTCGAAGCGGGTGACGCAGAAGGCCAACTCCTCGACGACATCTCGGAGTCACACAAGACGGCGACAGCACCGGCGGCAATCGAATGGGAGACACGAGCTGCCCGTGTCGGTGAGCAATGGACGACGACGCTGTACATCGCTGATTACGCCGACTACCCGAATGACGGCTACCTGAGTGACCTCTTCGAGTTGACTGACGTCGAGTTCGACCTCACGGCGCACATCACGCCGAAGAACCAGCAACGCGCACGAAACGAACTACAGGACATCGCGGACGACCTCCAGGTCGACGCTGATTTAGAACAGAGCGTCCGGAGTGAGTACCTCCAAGAGCGAGCCAACGAGGCAGCGGCGACGTACAAGGCCGTCGAGAGCGGCGCGAGTGTGTTCGACCAAGGGCTATTCGTCACCGTCCGCGCCGACGACACGGACAACCTCCGAGACGCTGTCAGAGCAGTCAAAAGTGCGCTCCGTGACGAACCGGCGAACCTCACGCCGAAGACGGCTATCTGCCGGCAGGATCTCGCACTCCAGTCCGCCGCCCCAATCGGCGACAACGTGTTCGGTCGGGAGTCGATTGCCCTCGGCGGCGCTGTTGGGTCCCTCTTAGCGTCGCCACACAACGCGACGATTCTCGAAGAAGGCGGCGTTGAGTTCGGGATTCACAAGGACAACCAGAGTCCGGTCGTCATCGACCCGTTCGCCCGCGATAACGGCTATGCGATGTTTACTGTCGGCGACACGGGCTCTGGCAAATCGTTCGGTGCGAAAGAGAATTTCATCCGGTCGATCGAACAGAGCAAGGACCGCATCGGGATCATTCTCGAACCGCTCAACAATTGGGCGGGCGTCTCCGAAGCGCTCGACGCCAAGCGCATTACCGTCGGTGGGACGCTCGGGTTGAACCCGCTCGAAATCCGCCAGACGCCCGAACACGTCCAACGGGCAATGGGTGAAGACGCGAGTCCGTTCAACGAGAAGCTCGACGACGCGATGAGCTTCCTGACGAATTTCTTCGCTCTCCGCGGCATCTCACTCGGTGACCGGCGAACGACACTCGAACTCGGACTCAGACACGCCTACGAGCGTCATGGCATTACTGATGATATCACGACACACGGCAACCCGAGCCCGACGATTCGAGAGATGCTGGACGTCTTCGAAGAGATGGTCGACGACCCCGAGTCGTTCGTGGTTCGGTCGGACGCAGAAGCTGAGAAACTTAGCGACGATGCGACGTGGTTAATCGATCAACTGCGGCCCTTCGAAGAAGCGGGCCGCTACGCGAACCTCGGGAAGGAATCGGAGTTCGACATCCGTGACGAGGAAGTCATCTATCTCGACCTCGCCCAGCAAGAAGGCAGCGTCGACAGCAGTACGGCGCTGACGATGCAGTTGCTCATCTCGCTCGTCTACGAGCGAGCGAAAGAGACAGACAAAGAGGTCGTGTTCGTGATCGATGAAGCGCGGTACATCATGCAGGACGCCGCGAGTCTGGCGTTCCTCGAAACGGTGTTCCGACACCACCGCCATCACGATCTCTCGATTCGGCTGGTCACCCAGACCGTCGACGAATTCTTCGAACACGCCGAGTCCGAAGCCATCCTCGACCAGTGCGCCGTCAAGCAGTTCCATCGCTTGGATGGGATGGACAAGGAATGGGCCGACGAGTTCGGCCTGAATCACGCCCAGATGCGGTACGTACAGGACGCGGTTCCCGGGAACGAAGACGCCGGCTTCTCTGAGGCACTCGTTGGCGTCGACGGCGAATGGCGTGGTATCAGAGTCGAAGCGATGCCCAAAGAGAAGGAAGTCATCGACTTCGATCCGACCGAGCAGCGCCGGGCGTCGCTGCCCGGTGCTGGTGAGACGGCGGTCTCACCCGAGATTGAGACCTTTCGGACGGAGTTAGCGCAGCAAGCAAACGGAGAGTCACAAGACATGCAGACTGATTCAACAGCAACTGACAACGGCCAGCTTGGAGGTAACGACGATGCGTGAGCGTGAGTATCTTCGCGTGACACCCACTTCAGAGGAACTTACTCCTCGTGGCATCCCGAAAACGCTCGAGAGTCTCCACAAACTGACTCCTGACAGCTCGGGGCTGTGGTCGAAACTCAACCCGTTTACATCCGCGACCCCACCGTGCTTCGAGTTCCTCGCACTCAGTACCGGACAAGATGCGCCGGTTGAGTTCTACTATGGAGCCGACGACTATCTTGGGACACTCGAAGACGACTTCGGTCGATCTATCCGAAAACGTTCGACATCGAGCGTGTCGAGGTGGACGTCGCGTCGAAGCTGATTCACCCGGTTGCATTGTCTCACGAGGAGTTCGTCGAGCGGTACCAGCAGGGTGACCTGCAGTATGAGTTCACCGACGACGAGCAGTACTCGACTGCAGATGCCGAGGCGGACGCGACGCCAGACGGCGGTGCAATGGAGGGCACCGAGCCTGAGGGTTCACCGACGGACGCTGATGACGTGGGTGGAAGAACGGCGGACGGACTGGTGTCGGTTGGAGAGATAGTTGTCGAACTCGAAACGACTGACTCCCTCGCTGACGAGGTTTCGCCCACGTCGGTCGAGAAGCCGACAGTCGCCGCAGACGGGACGATTCTCGCCCGCCCCGCGGTCGACACCGTTTCACCACAGGGCGTGCGGTGGTGTGGGTCGGCAGTTCGGAAACAGGATTGGATGTCGTCGTTGACACCGCTGACGGCGACGCCCGACGAGAGCACGCTGCCGGCGGTCGACGAACCGGGTGCTGTGCTTGCGTCGCTGATCGACCATCTGAACGATGCACGCGAACCGCTCGCGTTCCAAGTCGTGTTTCAGCGCCGGGAGAGCTGGCAAGCGGATGCGGAACTCCGCAAAGAGGACTTGAATGATGGACGGGATACGCTGTCGCAGAAAATCCTTGGCGACCTGCTCGACCCCGAACTAGAGTATGAGCGGCGGACTCGTGACGAGTTGAGTGACATCGTCGTCAAGCGGCTTGATGCGATTGATGCAGTCAATCCCAAACGCTCGTACACGACGAACATCCGGGCGATTGGGGTGCCAACGAGTGAGGCTGGTCGCGACGCGCTTGATGACCGTCTGTCGTCACTCGCGCCGGTCTTTGACCCACTCGACGGCCCGTTCTACGAGATCGAAGCGACGCGACTTCGAGATCGTGGCTTCCGACAATCGAAGAAAGAACAAAACGCGCGAGCAGCGCTCCAGCGACTCCTCTCGCGAGAGGTAACGACTGGACGTGGTAAGACCCGGCCGGAGTTGGTTCTCTGTGGCGCTGAGCTTGCGAACTTCGTGGTTGTCCCTTCGTCGGAACGATTGACAATGGAGGGTTCTCGTGGGACGCGTGCTGAGCAACAGAGCCGGAACCCGCTTGCCCGTCCGAATCCGGATCTCATGAGCGAGTTCCGTGAGGGCATGGCAATCGGCTACGCGCTTGATGAGACTGGTGAAGCGGAGAAGCAACCGACTCGAATACCTCCCGGACTGTTACCGACACACTATGGCCGGTTTGGGACGACTGGGGCCGGTAAGTCCAAGGCACAGATCAATGAACTCCTCTCACTCTACGAGACGACGACTGGGCCGTCGATTCTCATCGAACCGAAGGGCGACGGTATGGCGGAGAACTACATGCGTGCGCATGCTGCGCGTTTCGGCTTGGACGACCTCAGAGAGAATGTTATCTACTTCTCTCTCCCAGACGTCCTCCCCGGCTTCTCGTTTTTCAATCTCGAGCCGTCGCTTGAAAATGGACTCCGGCGGGAAGACGCTGTCCAGCGAAAGGCCGACCACTACGAGGAAATTCTGAAACTCGTTATGGGGGTTGACCGCTACGAGCGGGCGACAGTCGCACCTGGGTTGATTAAGTCGCTGATCAAAGTGTTGTTCGATGAGACGCATGGTCGCGAAAACGGCCAGTATCGCGAGTCAGCGGACTACTTCGCTCATCGGCAGTTAGAGTATGCGCTTGATCAACTTTGGCAGGCAGGGCCACCCCAGCCAGATCTGAGTGCTGCCCCGCAATCGAGTGACGAGGCTGTCTCGCGGTCACTCCGACGACAGTTACAGGCAGACAAGACGACCTTCTCGAATGTGTTGGGTGGTGTCGGCAATCGTCTTTCAGTTATTTCGGATGACACACACCTGCGTCGAATCTTCAACAACACCGAGCCACGGTTTGATTTCCGCGATGTCATCGACGACGATACGGTGATTCTCTTTGATCTGGGTGATCTCCGTGAGGATGCTGCTCGCGTCATGACCGGTGTGATTCTGACCAACCTCGAGGACGCCCTGAAAGAAGAGAACCAGGATGTCGGTAAGCGGCCGGACGATTACGTGGTTAATCTCCTGATTGATGAGGCAGCGTCGGTTGCTGTTTCGGATGTCATGAATACACTACTCGAGCAAGGGCGGAGTTTCCGGCTGTCAGTCGGGCTCTCGATGCAGTTCCCCGAGCAAATGAAAGCGGAAGGGGGGCGGCGCGCCTATCTCAACGTCCTCAACAATATCGGGAGTCCGATTGTGGGGAAGATCAACGTTGACCGTGAGCTCGCTAGGGCGATGGCTCACGAGGAGATGGACCCAACAGCGTTCGCGAACCGAATCCGGTCACTTCCGCGTGGTGAGTGGATTGCGAATCTTCCAAGTCCGATCTTCGGTGAGACTGGGCCGTATCCGTTCAGTCTCGCTCCGCTGCCGATTCCGGATGGGCATCCTGAGAGCGACCGTCCTCTTACCGAAAGTGAAGAGTCTCGGTTTAGTGAGACGCTCAGTCGGATGCAGGGCCGCGTTGACGAGACGTACGGCGTGACCACGACTGAGGCACCGGCGACAGAACTCCCCGACGAACTCAGTACCACGCTTGACATTACTGATGGGGAACTCGACACGGCTCTTGCGAAAGTCGTTCGAGCGGTGCAACTTCGGCTGTCCGAACGTGAGGCAAACGGCTGGGTTTCAGTCGAAACCGTTGATGATGAACTCCGCCGTCTGTGTGACGAATCAGGTGGTGATGCACCGACGTACGACGAACTATCGACGATTCGCCAGCGCTCTCGCTTCCTTGAAACGACGGTTCACCTCGACCAAGACGAACTCGTGATTCGTCTTACTGAAGCGGGCGAAGCGGTTGCTTCCCCCGACACTGGGGCAGTCCAATCTGCTGGTAGTTCGAAGCATGACGCTGCTCTTGCACAGATCGAAGCAGAACTGACGACCCATGGCTGTACAGTATCGATACTCAGCCAAGACGGGAGCGAGAAACCGGATGGGCGTGCGACGCACCCTGCGTTTGACGCTCCGTTTGCCATCGAGGTCGAGACGACAACGCCAGGGAAGCCTGCGAAAGTCCTCACGAACCTCCGCAAAGCACAGGAGGCGGGGGAAATCCCGATGTTTGTCGTTCGGGCTGGTGAGCCGGAACCCTACTGGGCAGAACGTGTCGAACAGGTGCTGTCGCCACCGCTTCGTGAACTCCAGTCAGGAGACACGCGGTTCTATACGACTGATACAACGATCTCGTTCAATGGTGGTGCGAGCGAGGAGGGTGGTCTGACGGCACTTCGACCCGTGTCGCCTGAGAGCGCACAGACAATCTGGTCGCGAGTTGATGGGGATCTTGTTTTGGAAGACGGTGCTGGGAGTGAACTGCTTCGAGTTGAGTCATTAGACGAACTCTCGAAGAGCCGACTGCCTGCGGTTTACAGCTATGACTCCGCGGCTGACGAGTACGTCGTCTACGCGGAGGGCGAGCAGTATGTCTATGACTCGAAAGAGGGGTTTACTGCTGACTGGACCAAGCTCAAGCGGCCATTCGTCCCCGAAGATGAACTGCCGTATCCAAGGTTCAGTAGTGAGCAGTATCTTATCGTCATTCTTCGGGACGAAGGTGACGCAGTAATCTATCGGGACGGCACAGTACGGCCCTTGAATGAACTCTCGGAGCTGGATCTCGTCGCACAGCCAACCCAATCCAATACCGCAGCGGCCGAAAGAGCCGCAACCCTCACATCAGACGAGTCGGACGAGTCTCTGGTCGACGTATCGGAGCTTGCAGACGACCCTGATGCTGTTGTGGGCCGCTTTGCAGAGGAGTTCCTCCGTGAGACAGCCCACGGATCTGTCTCCTCTGAACGGGTTTACAACTGCTATCAGTCGTGGGTGACTGAACAGGGGCTTTCACCGGACTCAAAGCGGTGGTTCACACGCCGGCTGAGACAGCACGTTGAGTTCGATAGCACGGTCAAGAAAGAAGGGAATGCCACAACTCGTCATTACGATGGGCTTGCTCTTACTCGGGAGGAACTATCTAATGACTGATACTGGTCTGTCAGCGTTTGTCCCCGGTCAGACGAACAACGGCCGATTCAACAAGAAATCGGCCGAAGGAGTGTTCAGACGGATGGTTACGACAGATTACGATAGTATCGCCCAGAGTTACGACAGCCGTTACGATAGAATTCGGATAATAGCGGAACTGAACGGCGTATCTTGGACAGATTCGGATTGTCGGTTACGACAGAATCCGACTAGTATAGACAGGGGGGACCCCGTCGGAACTGGGTATTGTCAAAGTGACCAGACAATGCAGACGTATTTGGACTCTGAGATGACTGCGAGTCAGCGAGGAACAACGAATGTGTGATGAAATTGACCTCGATATAGACCAGCTGCCACCCGAACTTCGCGAGCGTGAGCAGTGGGTTTGCTGGCGGAGTGAGATGCGAGATGACAAAGCGACGAAGGTCCCCGTCAACCCTGCAACTGGCGGCTTCGGTTCGGCAACTGATTCTGTGACATGGTCTGATCTCAATACTGCGGTTGCGGCTGTCGAGTCAGACGACGCTGATGGGATTGGGTTTGTGTTCACCGATGACGACCCGTTTGTCGGTGTGGATTTAGACGACTGTCGAGACCCCGAGACGGGTACGATTGACGACGACGCACAGGCGATAATCACACAGCTAGATTCCTACACGGAGGTGTCGCCATCGGGAACGGGTTTCCACATCCTCGTTGCAGGAAAACTCCCTGCAGGGCGGAATCGCCGCGGGAGTGTCGAGTGCTACGATACGGCGCGCTTCTTTACAGTAACCGGTGCCCACGTTGCGGGGACGCCGACAGCGATCACACATCGGCAGGATGCACTTGTCGACATCCATCGTGAATACGTCCAGCCCGATACTGCGTCGACAACGGAGCCACCGAGTGCAACACCACCCACAGCAGCACGTGATGACGCGAGTGAGCCTGCCCTCAATGACGAGGTTGTGCTGACAAAAGCGAGGGAAGCAGCGAACGGTGAGAAGTTCGACCGGTTGTGGCGCGGCCAGACGAGTGGATACGAGAGCCACTCGGAGGCAGATATGGCACTTTGCTGTCTACTCGCGTTCTGGACGGGCGGGGACCACCCACAAATGGACCGCCTCTTTCGGGAGTCGGGGCTGTACCGCGAGAAATGGGACGAAGTCCACTATGCAGACGGGTCGACATACGGCGAGAAAACCATTGAGCGAGCAGTCCAGCAGACGTCGGAGTTCTACGACCCCAGTCCAAGAAACGAATCGACGCAGTCGAAGCTAGAAACAGAGCCTGAGACCACCGACGTGGGTATCGACGAACCGAACCGCCAGAACGCCTACCTCATCGAGAAGAACCAATTGTTGTCTACCCGTGTGAGCGAGCTTGAGGCGACGATTAAACAGAAAGACGAGCGTATCGCAGAACTCGAAAGCCAGCTTGAGGACCTCAGTGCAGAGCCTTCGGCAGGTAGTGGTGAGGATAATCGTGAACAAGAACAACGAACCAGTGGCAGCGAAGACAACTCAGACAATACCTCGCTACTCGGCCGAACGAGACGCTTGTTCAGCGAGAACTCCAAGTAGTATCTGATAGCTGTCTCTGTTTTGTAGCCCCGTTAGGGGTGACGGGGCAACTTGTGTGCCCTGGAGACAACGTATGCATTCTGAGCAACAGCAACACACACGTAGCAACGAGAGACCGCTGAATAATTCGAACCAATCCAGTTCTCCGTGGTCAAACTTCCAACTGACTGTCCCAAATAACCGTCACTACATTTCGATTGTCGCGTTTGTTGAGTGTGTTCTCGTCGAACTCACTCACGAGGACGTTGGTGCGGAGTACGTCTCATCGAACGTGTGGGGAACAAAACGGACGCAGTTCATCGCAGTTGATGACGTTGCAGAGACGTTCTACAAACGTCATTACGACGAGCGTCTGGGGTGGCATGAGACGACAATCAGCCGGAAATCTGTACGCAACGAGTTAATAGACCGACTTTCGCAGATTGATTCACTCGCGACCGACCGTAGTTACAGCGTTCCTGTTGAGTCGACCGACGTGTTCAGGGTGAAGCCGGTGCGGCAACTCTACAATCGGCAATTTTAACCAACGAGAGGCAACACCATCTCGATTCTGTTGGTTAAGATAGTCGTATCACTCCCGAACTGAGGATACTTCATTGCTCAAAAACCAGCCGCTAATTTGAGATACTGATGCTTCTTGTTCTGAAGTTCAATCGTCGGCAGTATACGCACCGCTTCGGTGCTCGATTCGATGGACCTCGAGGATTGACTCGTCGTAGTCCAAGACACAAGCCAGACGATACTGTCCGATACGGAGTTTCGAGAATGGCCCACCAGTTAACGGCTCAACAAAGTCGTCAGGATCTCGCCACTCTGAGTCGACAATCTCGTCGAGCTTTGAGATGATCCGGTCTTGAACGTGCGTATCGAGCCCTTTGAATTGGTTCGCAGCGCGTGGTGAGAACTTCCACGTCCAGTCTTCCTCACTCACCATCCGTGTCTCGATCCATCATTTCGAGGACTTCGTCTCGCGAGACTAAATCTGATTCACCGGACCGGAGGTCGTGTTCGCTCGCTGCGATTTGCTTCCATCCTTCTCGCGAAAATTCGGGATGTTTGATGGCGTCACGAGCAGCGTAGCGAAGGAATTCGCTCCGTGAGTTGAACCCCTGTTCTTCCCACGTTGCGTCGATGTCTTCGAGGAAGGCTTTGCTTAGCCGGAGGTTTATCTGCACCATCTCTGGGCCGTTATTGCTGGACCCTGTATCAGCATCGGACATATACGTGTGCTATGCGTCCGTGTAGACATAAGCTTTCTCCGAAGAACTACCTGATTGCCTTGATCGAATTCTTGGTGTCGTCGAAAGATTGGTCTGTACGTATCCACATCATGATAGCGTAATCGTCTACCCATGGACACGGATCTCAACCAACAGGTAAAAGAAATCGCCGAAGCGCGGGGCTTCACCGAGTCGGAGATCCTCGAACAAGCGTTGGAACGCGGTGTCGAAGATCTCTAGGCAGAGCTTATGATCTCACAACACGTAAACGACGGAGTCGACCGAGAGACAGCCATCGATTTCGTCGGTCGAGACCGCGTCAAGCGTGCGGAGCACGAATTACAGGCCGTTGAAGATGACGTCCGCTGGGGACTGAGTGCGTGATTCTCCGCTACTACGCCGATGCAGAAATCTCGGAGTGGCATGACCATGCGCTCCGACTCCTGAAAACGCTTCACGACGAGTACGGCATCACAGTAGAGATCGACCGGATTGACGAACAGCATGGGCTAATCACAGACTTTCCAGGCGAAGTACGATACCCGACGCCTGAAGACGTCTACGAGCGCGATCTTAAACGTAACCGTGAGCTGAACCAAGTCATTGAGCAGACGCCGTCAGAGGCGTTCAAACGCTACGGAAAACTCGACATCGCCGGGAACATTTCGGTCGTTGATGATGGGGGTACCGTTCGGTGGGCCTCGACACTCCCGGGCTACGCTGACGGCTATCGGCTAGATGCTGAATCACGGACTGCAATGGACTTCTTGGAAGATATCGCCGCCTCTCCGAGCAACCGTCTCTGTGTCGAGTGCCTCTCTTTGCTGGACGGCGACGAGAGCTTCTGTCCGAACTGTGGCTACGAAGTTCCGTAACACAGTACACCCAATTAGAGTTCTTAGAGCTGTTTGGCATCCAGTGAGGCGATAGAATCCGAGCCAGTTACTGATCGGTCGCTGCATCTGTGTCCAAGTCCCGACTAGAAAGGCGGACTCGAAGTTCCTGGCCATGCTTAAGGTCTACAGATGGATCGTCCACCCGGAGTAGAATCGTCCCATTACCTGCGTCAACAACGTGTGCGGTGAGTTCTCGACTAGTGACTGCCGACTCGATTCTCCCAAGGCGCTCGTCAATCGCTGCGAGTGACTGCTCAACAGTCTGTGTCTCTGCTGTCTCAGTGTCTTCGGGTGACCGGGACTCGGAGTTCGTTTCCGCTGGCATCGAGGGCGTCTCATCAGCTTTCGTCTCGGGAGCACCGTTTGACAGCCGTGGTCCCGGTCGTGATGGGATTTGTGTGCGGAGTTGTTCGAGGTCTAACCCTTCGGCGGCGAGGTCGACGTCGTTACAACGGGTCGTGATGGGCAGCGAGTATTCGAGTTCAGCCGAGCCGTTGGTGAGTAATGACCCATTGGTCGTGGCTGTTGCCCGTACCTGACGAGTTGTCTGCTCTGTCACCCATGGTGGTGGTGTCCAGCCAGCGTCGTCCAATAGCGTATAGCAGTCAGTATCGTCGGTGGCCCACACGAAACTGTCATACTTGTCCTTGTACTGGGTTGCAGCGGAACCTTGTTGATGCGTGATAATCGTCTGGATGGGCGCAAATGCGTCGACAACGGCGTCGATAGTATCTGTTGTTGGGTGGTTGCTGAGCGGGAAGTGGTGCGTCGTGCAGGTGGCACTCGACAGTGGGTCGCTCGGGCCGCTCGTAAGTTGGACAAGCGTTGCACCGGGGTCATCGCGAATCGAGTCGAAGAGTCGCTTCGAGCTGCCACCGACTGGGACTTCTGGGCCGGCAATCGTGACACTACCCGCTGTGAGAACGTCGGTCGGAGAACTAAATTCTGGAGTCGTAGTAACGTTCGGGACAGTGTATTCGAGACTCTCATAGAGTTTTGCTGCGTGTCCAACGAGAGTGATTGGCAGCGGGTCGTCCCATTGGTCTGTGAGGTGCCCGAGGAGATAGGCGGTCTGTACCCCAGTCAGACCACTCGCAGTAGTGAGAACAGTTGACCCAGCACGCGCTCGTTCGAGAATCGTCCCAATCGCGTCGGTCAGTGTTGGTTCAAACTCGTCGTTCGTTGCCGCCGTTAGGACGAGTGTGTCGACTTCGACGGGGAGGTCGAGGTTGAATCCAGGGTAACCAGCTGCCCGTCGCGTCGTAAAATCGCCAGTGACGAGAATCGTTCGCCGTATGTCGTCGTCGATGACCTCGAAGAGGAAGCCTGTCGCACCTGGAGTGTGACCTGCCGGAACGGGGTGGACGCGAAGTCCCGGCGCAATCTGTGTCCACGAGGTGATCGGTTCGAGGCGATTGAGGACTTCTTCGGTCTGTGTAAAGCCGTGGTGTTCACGCCCCGTTTCGAGGACGTCTTCGAGAATTCGAGCAGTACCATCCCCAGTGTATATCGGGGGTCCATGACTGAGATTCGTCCCCAGAGACTGGTAGTGGTCAAGATGTGCGTGCGTCAAACAAATTGCGGTGAGATACTCCCCGGCGTCTTCGTCGAGGAGCGTGGTCGTATCGACATCTGCTCCAGCATCAACGAGCACACAGACGGTCTGGTCGGCGAGGAGTCCGTCGAACCGGAGGATGAGCGACTCACGACCGGAATGTGGATTCGCATGCTGAAACTGGATGTGCATTAATGTCCAGTCCTACAAAGGGACGGACCATATATCATTCCACAATTGACGGAAGAAAAGAACCATACGAAGACAGAGACAGTTGGCGTGGCGCGACTGCGATCATGAGTTCAACATCCCGAAAGCCCCCGGACGCTCGACGACCGCGACTCGCTGCGCGCCTCGTCCCTGCGGTGCTTGCTCTGAAGAGCCGGTCTTGGATATCTCCCAGAAAATCGCTTGATTAGACCTCGTCGTAGTAGGTTCTCGGCTCTCTGAAGTTGGGCGCGATGTCGAAGAGTTCTGGCTGCGTGTATTCCTCTCCGTGCTGAATCATTGGGTCGACACCAAGATGGCGTTGCACCTCTACCTTCCGCAGCTTGAGGAAGTGGCGACCAGTTCCCTTCGTCCTCATCAAGTGGTCGTAGTATATCTCGATTTGATACACAACTTCCTCAATATCCCTTTCGTCAAAATCGTTCATTAGATGGCCGAGACGCCCCTCATCCTCTTCACCCAGTCGAGGTGTGCGGACGGCTGCTGCAAGTTTACCTATTTGTCCAGGAGATAGGCTTCCGATTTCAGCTGCTTCTCCAACAGGTAGATCAACAGCGTCAGAGTCTGCGGAATGGGTCAACGGGTCACCATCTGAGTCTACAGTGATACCCTCGTCTTCAACGTAGAAGTGCAGCTTGACGCCCATCTCTTTCATCGGTCCGTTTCCGATGTTCCGTATCTTCGGCCACAGAAATTGGTCGTAGGAGTCGACATCAAGGACCTGGAGTATCGGTTCGTGGCTGGCTTCCATCAATTTCTGCTGGCCTTCCTGCAGTTCATTCTGGCTGCCTTGTCTAATTGCCAAGACACCGTAGATTCCGATCAATAATACCGAGGTAACGAAATTGAGTCCAATGCTCAATAGCTGGAGATTGTTCGATGCATCCGCATACGGCGACAGTAAGTAGAGGAACGTAAGAGAGAGGGCAAGGAAAACTACGGCACCCACCACAGCAGCTGCCAACATGAGATTGTCCCGTTG
Source organism: Haloferax sp. ATB1 (assembly GCF_000730175.1). Classification (NCBI taxonomy): domain Archaea; kingdom Methanobacteriati; phylum Methanobacteriota; class Halobacteria; order Halobacteriales; family Haloferacaceae; genus Haloferax; species Haloferax sp. ATB1. The sequence continues at coordinate 14,225 of NZ_JPES01000087.1, forward strand.
CATATTGACCAGATTCAGCCAAGAGCCACATAGATATACCTCAAGGCGACATGGCTAGGAGACTTCCTGAATTGTGGGAGAATCTAAAATCTGCTGTGACTACGCAAAAGGACGGCTCACGGGATGGAATTTTTATACTAATCTGACGAATAGTTAGGATATGCAGGCTGTTGACCGCGTTTCAAACCGGTTTCGGGACTTGTTCACACGAGCTTTCGCTCGTCTGTATCACGGACCAGTAGAATCGGTCAGTAGTTTCAACGGATATAGCGACGACCAAGATGTGTACTGGTTCGAAAGCAACTCTGTTGCGTTTGGACAGGCAACGCCAGTCGGTACGATTATTCTGAATAAGCAGCGGATGGATAATCTGTCAGACGAGGCAGCCGAACTCGTCTATCGGCATGAACAGGGGCATCTTAATCGTCTTCCTGTTTTCAGAGGTTTATTCTGGGGTTTAATACTCAATGGGGCCATCGGGATCTACTATTTCTTACAGAGCCTCGGGTACTCACTTCTGATTCCGTTTGGAGTCACTATCGAACCGGTAGCGATGATGGCTGGAGTATCTTTGATACTCATTCTGCTCATGGTGGGTGCCGCCCGTCTTGAGGAGTTAGCAGCTGATCTCTACGCGCTCCGGAGTATGGGTGAGGAGGAGTTCCTTACCGCATACGATGAAATCTCTGAAGAAGGGAGTGATTCGCTTCACGTTAGGATCGTGAACCAGATACAGTACACTGATCCCGAAAACGTGATCAAGTTCCATCGATTCTTAGCCCGAGCGAAGACGCTGTACCCAGCGTAGTTCATTAACTCGTCTACGGATTCACCAAACCATCCAAAATAGGTAGTACTGGGGGTAGGTTTCTTTTGACCCCTCTATGGGTGAGGGGCTCGCTGTACTGGCGGGTTCCCTGAACACGGTGAGAACGATGGCAACCAGAGACATCTACGGAGAGCGGATTCGACGAAGACGTCCGAACGGAATCAAGTGCGAACCAGTGTCCCGAGTGCGACGGCCAGGTCACCACGAATGCGGTCGAAACGGTCTGTGAGGACTGTGGGCTGGTCATCGACGAACAGCGTATCGATCACGGGACGGAGTGGCGTACGTACGACGACGAGGAGCGCGAGCGAACGGGCGCCCCACTCACTGCGGCCCGCCACGATCGCGGCCTGTCGACAGAGATCGGTCGCGGCACCGACGCGAAGGGAAACGAACTCTCTGGGCAGAAGCGACGGCGACTCGCACGGATGCGCCGTGAGCAGACCCGGGGTCGCTGGCGGTCGAAAGCGGAACGGAATCTCGCACACGGCTTGGGCGAAGTGCGCCGGTTGACGAGTGCCCTTGAGTCTCCGATTCGGTTCGCGACCAGGCGTGTCAGCTCTTCCGGAGCGCCCAGAACGAGGATTTGCTTCGTGGCAGATCCATCGAGGCCATCGTCGCGGCCAGCGTCTACGGGGCCTGTCGGTGCAACGGTCTCTCGCGGTTAGTGGACGATGTCAGCGAGATGGCCCGCGTCGCGGAGCACGGGTCACGAACGCGTACAAGACGCTGAACGAAGAGCTGGGCCTCCCTGCCGAGCCCGTCTCTCCAAGCATGTTCGTGCCGCGACTCGCCTCGGACCTCGAGTGTCCCGACGAGATCCGACAGCGGGCCCGAACGCTCGCGGAGCAGGCCGAGGAGCACGGCGTCACGACGGGCGTCCATCCGGCCGGGTTCGCAGCGGCCTGTCTCTACAAGGCCGGTCGCGAGGAGGGGCGATGGCTGACGCAATCCGAGGCCGCAGAAACCGCCAACATCTCACCGACAACGGTTCGAACCCATCGAGACACACTACAACAGTTGGATGGTAAACAAAAAGTGGGCACCAAGAGCACTACACAGAAACGAGAGGCATCTGCAGAAAGCAGAGGTTAGATATGCATTGTAACAAAGGATATCAATAATGGACGAAGAATCGGAGTCAATCAGCTATTTGTCGGCTGCTGATATCCGTGACATCCACGAGTTGATCGTGGAGTCAAATGCGGAGACGACCGCTGGTATCTCTTCGCCAGGCGATATCGAATACGCAGTTGAACATATTCAAGAAGGCCATTTCGGTCAGGTACCCGAATCACTCCATGAGAAGACATTCCAACTGCTGCGGCTCATTGCGGCGAATCACCCATTCGTCGATGGCAACAAGCGAACGGCGCTCATGTCGACTCGAATTTTCTACGCCTTGAATGGCCGCCGTTTTGACTACGATCGGGAGATCAAAGAGATCCTGAAAGCGCTTGCGACAGATGAGAGCAGTGTCAATGAGGACGATGTGATCGAGTATCTCCGAGCACACACAGAGCCGCTTGCCCCGGAGTACGAGGCGACCATCAACCTCTGGCTGTCACGTATTGAAGGCATAGACCAGCTACCCACTGAGCACGACACAGTCGATCAGGAATCACACGAACCGAACGATTATGACCATGAACCCCATAGTGGAGAGTAAGTATGGCCGCTGAAAGTGAGCAGCCCGAGGTTCCCGATGAGATGTCCCCCGAGGAAGCACGGCAGTACCTCATCCGGTTCCTCGGACGCCAGGACCTCGACGAGCACGAGGAAATCTACGACGAACTCGCGACCGAGTAGGACTCCCTCTAAGCTGCGGGTTCTACGTAGTCCTACAACAGTAATGTGGCATCTCTCAGAGTGAGACTGTTCCGACCCGGAGCGAAAGCAAGATCGACGTATCGGTTTTCCCGTTCGCGCTGGAACATCGTCCACACACATGGACGTAACTGAGGACACAGTTCGAGATGTCTGCACGGACGCAGTCTTCGAACGCGGCGAACGATACCGTGAGGAGGGCCGTATCCACGGAATTCACCGCATCGACACCACTGTAACCGCAGTCGTGAGCGGCAGCCGTCAGTACGATGTCCGTGTTGACCTCGCCACCAACGGGTTTGCCCCGTGGTGCGACTGTCCGTACGACGGGCCGGGAGCATGCAAGCACGTCGTCGCCGTGTTGCTTCGGTGTGTCGACGACCCACCTGCAGACGAAGGCGATCGACTTGACGCCACACTTGACGGTGCCGACGCCGACCAACTCCGCGCGTTCCTGCGTGACGAACTCGCGACCAATACGGATCTCCGTGATCGGTTTCTCGCCCGCGTTGGCGAGCCGACGAGCCAGTCGGTCGACGAGCATCGCACCGCGATCGACCGGCGGTTCGAAGAAACGAACCCTGAGTACCCCGTCGTCTTCGAGCCCATCGACTTCACGCAGTGGTTCGATCTCGCGAGCGAGTACCGCGAGCAGGAGCGGGACGCGTCGGCGGCGACCGTCTACCGGGCACTCGTTGAGTCGCTCGACGACAACATGGAGCGCGTCGACGGCGCGTACGACCACTTCTCGCGTGCGTTCAGTCGGGCACTCGACGGGTATGTCGACTGTGTCACGACCGCAGAACGGGACGCTGATGCAATCACTGACGCCGTCGCATTCCTCGACGAGCGGGCGACATCGGGAACGCCGCTCCTCGCGGAACATTTCGAGAAGGCCGCGGTCGAGCTTCGAGAGAAGCTGGGCGAGCAGTCCGACGAATAGCTGTGTCGCCCTATGACGCCCGCAGGTTCGACGACCGCGAAAATTAGTTTGTGTCACGGTCAGCCACATCGATCATCTGTTCCCGAGGGGCTTCGACATCCGAGTAGAGTGCTAACGCGTGCTTGATGAGTCGGCGGTCTTCCTGGTACTCCTCCCAACGTCCAATACCGTCGCGGCGTTCGCGAAGCTCGCCACTTGCGAGGTCGCCGTCGGCGAGCGACTGTTCGAAATCTTCCCATGTCTCGATGTCGTAGGTCGCCTGCCACTCCTCGATCTCCTCGGTTATCGCGACCAATTCGTTCCGCAGCTCCTCGCGCGTGTTCTCCTCGATGAGCGTGCAGATTTCCTCGAAGAGCAGTCGCGTGTAGTCCGGCTGGTAGCGCGTCGTCTCGCCGGCCTCGACGCGGCGCAGCTGGCCCTGGTCGACGAGCGCCTGGTGCTCCTCGTTGGTCGTGCTCCAGGCGGCGCGGCCTGCTCGCTGATCTAGTTAACCGACCGGGGTTCACGAAGTATCGGTTCAAGTCCCACGAGTCGATCCCGGATGAGGCGTGGACGGGACAGCCGATCTGGAAGTGCCGGATGTGTGGCTCTGATCGCTACGGCCCTAGTCTCGAGTAGCACTAGTACTGGATATTGATTAACCAACAGTCTTTGGTCTTTTCAGGCTACAATGAGAGAGCGGCGTTGGATTCCTTGTTCCCCATCGTCGCCCTACTCGTCGATAAGAGGGCTATCGCATTCCTCCTGAAAAGACCAACTGCGGGTATCACCGAGTTTCGTTGGTTAAGATCTTACCTCCTCCAACCCCGACGCCAGTCCCGGTTGGGAGTCTTTCCGCGCCGGCGAGCGGTGAGGCGCTTCCGATGGACCAACAGTTCAAGCAAGGCTACCGGATGCACCGTGTCCTCAGCAATCTCAACCGGCTCGATGTCGACCGGTTGGACGAGGCGGATCGAGAGCGAGTCGAGACCGCGAGAGATCTCTTGGAAGAGGTGAGCTTTCTCATGTGGCCGGGCGACGGAGCCGGGGCGGACGCCCACGCAGACTCCTAACTGGCGTCGCGAGAGCAGCTCACCGACATTTGCGTATCGGAACACCGAGACCGGTGCGCGAGCCGTCCTGCATCGAGCGCCGGACTCCTACCGGTACAAATGGCGTGGGGCAATCCTCGTCGACGGGAGAGAACGAAAAGATACCCGAAGACGAGCAGTACACCGATCGCAACAAGGGCGATGTTGGTTTCATCCGAGACCGTGATTTCGGACATCCATTGGCGAACAGAACGAACAAACTCAGTCAGCATTTCGTCTAGAAGTGAAAGCTTCGATATGACATCCTGCACGGGCACTATTCGTGCAATCGTTCGCCAATGGTATCTCCATTAAGCACGGTTTCGGATAGCGAAGCCCAGAGTCCCATTAACAAGGAACGGACTCAAAACCCAACCTGGGTATCAATGGTATCTGGGTATCCTCGACGAAACACGGGTATCACGATGCCCCAAAGGGCGGAAAAGAACGTGGTCATAGGCACGATGTAATCGTCGCGCCCACCTCCTCGTCTGTAGCTCCCTTCCCCACCCCTGCCCCTTTCCACTACGGAACCCGACACTATTAGGAAAGATTGATACGACAACCGTAGCAAAAACTGAATACGAACGGTTGCGGGACGTCTTCGGACCATGAATCAGATCCCTCAATCGTACATACGCGGGGAAGCAACGCAGAGGTGGCATGGACTGTGAGCAAAGAATGGGAGCCAGAGAACGTGTTTGACATCCTCGGGAGCGAGGTTGCTCGGGAAATTCTTGCGTTAGCCAGCCTCAAACCCCTGTCAGCAACCGAACTTGCCGAACACTGTGGGGTCTCGGAGCCAACGATCTACCGACGGATTCACGCACTTCAGGAATACGATATGCTGGACGAACAGCTGGAACTTGACGATGAGGGCCATCACTACAAACGATTCAGAACGAGTCTCAAGGAGGCACGGTTCCAGGTTGACGAAGGACAGTTCGATATCGATATCCAGCTCAAGAAAGACTACTCTGACAAGTTCACGGATTTCTGGAACGACCTCGAAAAGGGAGCAAAAGAGGCCTCAAACGATACGAACACAAACTCTCGTCACCGTGATAGTTCGTCGTCTGATCTCAGTGGTGGATAACCATGGCTGAGCCGCCGGAATTCTGGAGTTTCCTCGTAGCCAATTCACTCCTGTTCATCGCCGGAGGAAGCTTGACCGCGCTCAGCTATCGTGCCTACCTTCGCGTCCAACAATACAGCCTCCGCCTCGCAGCAGGAGGCTTCGCACTCATCACTCTCGGTGGCCTCCTCGACATCATCTATCAGCTCGGTGTTCGGCAGGACTACAATCTTGCCGCCCGTGAATCGCTTGCGCTTCAAACGCTTGACAGCCTGCTTATTACTGCAGGACTTGTCGTTATTTTCTATGCTCTGTCTCGCTACTGATTGTTTACAACCGAAGGCTGTCGGACGCTATGTTCCGGACTTGGGTGAACGTCATCCGTTGGATTAATCAATTGTCGTAGGTGGGGTGCGTTCGATGATCGGTCACATACATTCCGGGCTACCTTTGAACTCGTACTGGTGTGCGTAGGTGGTCAGTGCCGTCAACAACTGTCTTGATTCCCATTTTCGAGGCGTTATAGAGATTCGAAACCCAAAGTTACGATTTATGAGCATATCCAGTGTGGCTTCAACGATTGTTTCAATCGTCGTCCGCATTAATGAGCTGGTGTCCAAGACGAACCCAGCGAACCCGGTGAGGACAATTGCGACGCGAACGGTTGGTGGCTGCACAGCATTCAATACCGGGAAACCTGCAAGCACACGATATATCCATATGACAACATACGCTATGACGAGAAGAAGAGCAAGAACAACAAGACCCCTCGCGGCATTTCCTCGCCACGTTGTGAGCCGGCCAGACATTTAATTAATCCAGACACCCTCAGTAGTCATCGCGTTTAGTAGTGATGAGAGTCATGACGTGAGACGACAAAATATCCACATCGATTTCTTGGAGTGGGTTGGCCTTGCTACCGGGTCGAAAGCAGAGATGAGTCAAAATTCCTCGTTCATAGTTTTACTCTCGGAAATCTAGGTACCACATAGTGACTGGCATCTTGGTGGCTCCCACAGTTTCGGTATATCTAACTCTCCGTTTCCTTCCTTATCAGCACAATGTGAGGTCCCACGTGGACGATGAACGGAAGAAAACTTGTTACTAGCCTCGTAGTCATAATGCTCTTGGTGGGCGCAACGCCAATGGGCGCCCTTGCGCAGGGAGCGTCAGATCCCCAGCCAGTACTACTGGACCAAGATTCAACCCACATTGCGGACATCACCGTTGACGGACAACAGTACAGCGTCTACGAACACAAGAACGTCTTTTCTTGGGCCAGTGGCATCGACATCTACACGAGTGGTGAGCGTGTCACCTCGGAATCGACTGCTGAAGCGGTCCTGACAGCGCTCGCACAACGACGGGCCGTCCAAGACCTCGGAGCGGAGGACATCAGTCAACTCCGCACGACGTCACAGAACACCAGTACGGCAGCAGCCAACGTATCATCGACGGCCACTGCAATCAACGAGACGCTTGTGTATATGGAGCGGATGAAAACAGTCCGCGAGAACGGGACGACGGTCTATAACGCGTCAGTCGAGGCAGCACCCCAGATCACCGAATTCAATGAAACCGCACGCGAACTGCACCCGCAACTTCGCTCCTTCGAGAACGCTTCGACCGCGTACCGGTCGAATGCGACAGCTCTCATCGACCTGCTCGAACAGCGGGAGAACGGAACTGATGTCGATCCCCAGCGGCTCTACGCCCAGTACGCAGCGACACTCGACGCGAAAAGCGACGTTTCGGATCATCTCGGATTTGACAGTATTGCCGAGCCACTCGGTGAGGTGGCCAGCACCAGTGAGACCATCGCGATGAACGTCTCGTCAGTCCCTGAACGCGGAAACGAGACCGCACAACACTTCTGGCGAGTCCATAACGAGTCGACCGTCGCTGCAAACCAAACCGCCGCATTCGACCTCGACGACTTCGAATTCGACGATGTCCAAGACCGGGCCGAATCACTCGAAGAGGACTGGATGGAAGATTGGGACGAACGGCGAAATCCCGCCACAACAGTCTATCAATCGATAGCTGCTATCGTGGCCATTATTGCTGTAGTGGGAGGATACATCGCCTGGCGTCGCCGCTGACTCGTCACCCTCGCATTCAATTAACAGCTGTATGAATCGAGGCTGACCGGCCTAACCAACTCCAATTGGGTGAGTTCGGACTCGTCGAGTCAACCATCGAAATCCCGCCCCAGATACTCCTCGATATATTCTTTCCAGTACTCTGCACAGAGCCGTTTGAGACACTGCGGCTGTGGGTCTCGACGACATCTCGCCGAACAATTTCTGTGTCTTGTGTCGTAATCGGAAAGGCTGTTCAACAGCGCGAGCACGTTTATATCGTCAGATCACGTTCCATGTTTTCACATTCGAATCCACGGCAGTTGGGTGAATGACTAGACCGTGCTGAGTGCCTCTAACCCACCAGCATTGGCGTGTCTCAGGGTGCCCGGCCTGATACACGTCAGAAGGTCCCCTCTTTCCCTTTCACTCCGGGTCGGATCGTAATCAATCCTCAACTGAGATATAGTCAACCTCGCAGCAACATCCTGAAGAGCCCGTGAGTACTGAATACTCATAGTAACCGTACATGAATAACAATCACCCACCTCCAACCTCTGCCGATGCTTTCTACCAGACACTTGTCGAAAATGCAGCTGAAGGGATGTTGACGATCGACTCGGACAGCAATATCGTGTATGCCAATCCAGCCGTTGAAGACATCCTCGGCTATGCACCCGCTGAGTTAATTGGGAGTTCGAAGATGAAAATCATCCCAGAGCGCTTAGAACCAGTCCACGTGGCTGCATTAGCCTCGTATGTGGCGACAGGAGAGCGCAATATCGACTGGGATGGGATCGAGCTCCCGGCGTTGCACAAGGACGGACACGAAGTTCCGACGCTTATCAGCCTTCGTGAACACGAACACAATGGGGAACAGTATTTTACTGGCATCATCCGGGATATCACCGAGCAGCGACAGCGAGAATCGCAGCTTCAAGAGCAGAAGGACCGGCTGAATGAGTTCGCCGACATCTTAACACATGATATTCGGAACCCACTCTCTATCGCGTACGGGTATACTGAGATCGCCCATGAACAGTCCGAGAGTCCTGAATTGGAGCGGGCCTTAGCATCACTCGCTCGAATTGATGATCTCGTCAGCGACATTCTTGCCCTCTCAAAAAGAGGCGAAGTCGTTGGTGAGACCGAGCTGGTTGATATCCGTGAGTGTCTCCATGCGTCGTGGAGTAGTGTTGAGACCCAGCAAGCGGCGCTCCAACTAGACGATGATCTCGGAGTGATCGCCGCGGATAAGAGTCGTTTTCAGGAACTACTAGAGAACTTGTTCCGCAATGCCGTTGAACATGCTGGTACTGGGGCGACTGTGACTGTTGGAAGCCTCCCTGACGATACGGGACTCTATATTGAAGATGACGGACCCGGAATCGCTGAACCGACTCGGTCAGAGATATTTAACCACGGATATTCGACAACTGCTGACGGAACTGGCTATGGGCTCTCGATCGTCTCTCAAATTGTCGAGGGCCATGGGTGGGATATTGCCGTTACAACGGGTTCTGAAGGTGGCGCACGATTTGAGATCACGTGGTGAGAGTTGGACGACGCCTGCTGAGTTAGTTTTTCGAGAGCATCTCTGACGGCCTCGTACTGCTGCGATGTTCGAAGCAAGGAAGAAGCTCGATTCTCACATCGTTCACATTCTTGGGTACAGAAGACTACTCACGCTCTTCGATGACGATCTTCCGGGCCTCAGCTACGATACCTTGAGTCTCCGCAAATGCCTCTGCGTCTAAAGCGATAGCTGCGCCGACCCCATCTCGGAGGACGAAGTTCATCTCGATGACGTTCTCGAAGCACTGGACCAAGCACGTCAATTCGCCGTGGTCCTCTGCAAACGTGTCCTTGTAGACCGGTGCAGTCAACGAATCCAGCCGTGACTCGTCAACCGCTTTTTTAATGTTGTCATCTGTGTATCGGTCAGCCACGTCATCTCGCAAGTAAACGACGTCGTGACTGTCTTGGTTGTACTTCACGATGCTCCGAAGATTGCCGTTTGTCCTTTCCTCGAAATATTCT
>NZ_JPES01000088.1:0-135429 GCF_000730175.1 Haloferax sp. ATB1
GGTCGCGAGCGCGACCACGCGGCGCACCGAAAACCGGTCGAGGACGACGCCGACGGGGACGCTCGTGACGACCGCCGTCGCGTACATGATGCTCACGAGCCAGCCTGCCGCGCTTGCGCTCAGCCCGAGGGACTCTTGAATCACCGGCAGCACGCTCGCCGGGGCGATTTCGTAAGCTGCCGCCGCCGTCGAAAGCAGGAAGAAGCCGACGACGATGCCCAGTATCTCGCGTCGCGTGCCCGCCGCGTCCGATGTCGTACTCACGGTTTTCATATCTGCTCGGTGGGGGCTGAAATCGTTTGTCGTTCTTCTGTGCTGAGCAGATGAGCCACACGCTAGCTTTGTGTTTTTGTCCATTACTACTGTTCTTCGAGCATGGTGTTGTCCCGTGGCAATTGACACATTTAGATACAATACTATAGCACTAGTATAATCTATTTTCGCTCGATTACCTGGACGGCTGTCGATGTGGAAAACTATAGAAAAATAAATAACAGTGGAAACACCTGGTATAGGTGGTTAGAAGTGTAAAATATATTTCTTTGAGGAAATTTTGAGATATATGATGACGACCACGTTCCAATGGGTTTGACTGATCTATACCTGAAAACTAGCGGCTATCTTGTTATTTACTACCAATATTAATGGGTGAAGATACTATTCTGGAGTGTGAGAGTATTGTCTTATACGAACACGACAACGTCGCGCAGCTATCTCTGAACACGAGACACGAAACGCCAGTACATTTTTGAGTTCTTGGTTGAGAGTATCCACTGATGTTTGCAAATCGAGCTGCCCTTGCAGCTACATCCGAACACAAACTCGTACTCGACTGCCTTGAGGCGGGGATTCGAGCTGCACACCCGCAGTCGGTTATCGAACGGACTGTTTCGGTAGTAGACAACACGTTACACGTCGGTGAGCGCGAGTACGACCTAGACGACTACGATCGCCTGCTCGTGTTGGGCGGTGGTAACGCCGCTGGCCACGTCGCTGCGGCCCTCGAGACGTGCTTGTCCGACCGAATCGACGACGGACTGGTCGTGACAGATGATCCTGTTTCGCTCTCGAGGGTCAGCTGTGTCGAGGGGTCTCACCCGATTCCAGATGCGTCCGCCGTTTCAGGGACCGCCGAGCTGTTGGAGCTAGCGTCGGACGCGACGACAGACGATCTCGTGCTCAGTATCGTGACGGGTGGGGGGAGCGCTCTCCTCCCTGCCCCAGCGGGTACTCTCACTCTTAGTGACGTACAGGCAGTCACCGAGACACTTCTCAGGGCCGGTGCGACGATTGGAGAGATCAATACGGTTCGAAAACATCTTTCAGCAATCAAGGGCGGACGTCTCGCGGTCGCTGCCTCCCCAGCGGATGTCATCGGGCTCGTGTTCAGCGATGTCGTCGGGAACGATTTAGGTGCAGTCGCGAGCGGCCCTGTCTCGCCGGATCCGACGACATATAGCGACGCACAAGCGGTGTTCGACCGCTACAACATCGAACCGCCTGAACCGGTTGTGCGCCACCTCAAAGATGGCTTCCAAGGGGGGCACCCAGAAACGCCTACAGAAGACCACCCGGCTTTCGCTAGTGTGGACGTTCACGTCTTGGCAGATAACGGAACTGCGTTGGAGAGTGCCGCTGAAGTCGCTCACGAACACGGGTACGAGTCGATGATCTTGTCATCACATGTCCGAGGCGAAGCGAGCGAAATCGCGAAAGTACACGTCGGTCTCGCAGAGGAAGCACTCGCCGCGAAACGACCGGTCGAACCACCGGCGGTCGTCCTTTCCGGCGGCGAAGCAACAGTAACCGTCTCGGGCGACGGACATGGCGGTCCAAACCAAGAGTTCGCGTTGAGTGCTGCACTCGAACTCGATGCGGCGGGCGTCGTCGTTGGAGCGGTTGATACGGATGGCATTGACGGCAACACCGACGCCGCTGGGGCACTCGTCGATGCCGAGCTACTTGATGACCAAGAGAGTGCACAAGCTGGGCTCGCACAAAACGACGTCTATCCACACCTCGAGGCCGCTGAGGCACTTCTTCGATCGGGTCCGACCGGGACAAATGTAAACGATCTTCGTGTGATGGTAATCACGTTGACGTGAACTGCCTCGGGGCTTGACCCCGAGGCACTCGCCTTGTTTTCTCTGTAGACCCGACATTCTGTTTTATTTCTTCGTGGGCCGTGGTCCGCACGAGAACGTGTCAATCGTAACTTGGTATCGGTCTGGTTGGCATCTATCTACACAACAACACATACTATATAAAATTCCATCTCGTGGAATATAATTACCGATGATAGGTTATGTGGTGAGGGATTACAACGATATCTTTGTAATGTATAGTACGAACATCGCTTCACCCGCACGGCATTCGTCTACTGGTATTTCATATTGAGCTCGACCTCGTTGACGACACCCAAGAGTTTGTCTGGCAGTTCTTCGCGGTAGAATTCACCTTTGAACCGGTTCTGCGGGCCGGAGATACCGATCGCACCTAACGGCTGTCCGTTCGGCTTGATAACTGGAACTGAGACGGACCGGAGACCCTCAATATACTCTTGATCATTGAAACTGACGCCCTCGTCTCTGATCTCGCGTAGTTCGTCGTAGAGCTCGTCTTCGTCCGTGATGGTGTTCTCGGTGATTTTTGGGAGCCCATGACGCTTGATAATGCGAGCGATTTGGTCGTCGGTCAGTTGAGCGAGAATTGCTTTTCCGCCGGAGGTCGCGTGGATTGGCATTCGCTTTCCGAGCTGCGTGTTCGTCTGAACGGCGTGTTCTCCGGTTTCTCGATAGATGTACACGAGATAGCCGTGTTCTTCGATCATGAACTGAGCACGTTCGTCCGTCTCCGAGGCGAGTGCTTTGACTTTCGGTTCGATCTGAGCGAACGCCTCGTGTCGGTTGTTTACGCCCATACCGATGTAAAGAAATCGGGAGCCGATGTGGTAGAGATCCCCCGTCTTCATCACGTACTCTCGTTCCTCGAGTGTCTTGAGATGCCGGTGAACCGTGCTCTTGGGCAGCTCTAACTCCGTCGCCAGTTCCGATACTCGAGCCCCGTTTCGGTCTCGTAGCTCCTCGATAATCCTGAACAGCTTGTGTGTCGTTTTCATGGTTTGTGTCTCCGTTAGTCGTGATTCTCAGCGGTAGCATATAAAATTTCACAATGTGGAACATAGCACTCGGAGTCTCACTTCGGATTGGCGCGCGTGTCTCGGCGTACACACGTAGTGTTCGTGTGAGTCTCACTCACACATATGTTCTTAACAATCATGATGGTTGTTCGCGTGTCCATCCATCTGTCTTCGAACACAACGAAGTGAGACCCCATACTGGCCACCGATCAGCATCGAGTGTGTGCCATGATACGGAACATTATATGCGAATTCAATGAGTACGAAGTACAATCGGTAACTAATCATAAAAAACGAAACGTCCGTCAGTTTGGTTTCGTTACGCTTCGTCGCCGACGGTCCAGGAGTCGTCCCACACGTCTTGTTCCTTGTAGAACTCAGCGACGCCGGGGTGGACCGGATGTTCTGGAATGACTGCGGTGGCCATATCTGCCGGGTCAGAGTGGTCAGCGTACGTCTGGTCGGCCTCCCGGATCGTCTCGCCGTGTTCGTGACTGATCCGAGCCAGTTCGTGTGCGGCGTCTGCTGGCACTTCCGGACTGAGCAGACACTGCAGGTCAAGATTCCAGCTGACGATCGAGTCGGTAACCTTCGTGACCTCCTGATTCCACCCGTAAGGCTCGATTTCGGCTAAACGTGCGCCGCCGACCTCTTCGATGGCCTGTTTGAAGTTGTCGGCGACATCGACGAGATAGACGTCGTTTCGAGCATCGATCTGCTTCGCCCAGCCAGTCAGTTCGACGCGATTCGACCCGTATACCGCAACAGCGTCAACGCGACCCTCTTCGATCGCACCAGGGATGTCGCTCGTGTTGACGTTGATGATGTCGACTTCCTCCCACATTCCGGCGACTCGCATCACCTCTTCGGTGAGTAGCCGCGTCCCGAAGCCCGGCTGAATCGGGTAGACAGTCTTCCCCGCGAAGTCTGCGGTCGATTCGATTCCAGAGCCTTCAACGGCAACCCAGAAGATGTCGAGTCCGTTGAACCGGAACGACTGATAGCCGATGTTGTCGACCGGTTCATCGTTGAATCGGTCCGTTTCGTTGACCGCCTTGTTGATCGTGTTGTTGTCCGTCGCGACGGCAGGGATGTTGCCTTGGTCGTACTGATACATGTTGGCGACGTTCCCCTGGGTCTGCTCGACGGTCATTCGGAGGGAGTCGCTGTGTTCGTTGAGTGCTCGAGCAAGTGCTTGCATCGAGTTGAACGCCGTACTCCCCTGTGAGGAGCCGCCCATCCGTAGTTGGTACGAGCTACCGCCCGAGCCACCGTCCGAACCCGAATCATCGCTCGAGCCGCCGTCCGACCCTGAATCGCCACCGGATCCACTGCCAGACCCACTGTCGGATTCGCTGTCGCCACCGAGACAGCCGGTGATTGCAACGGTCCCGGCACCCGCAGCGGCTGCTTTGATAATACTCCGTCTAGTCCGTGCGCTGTGTGCTTGCTTAGACATCCGCTCTCGACGTTCATGTACATCGATGATAAACCTTGTTGTTAATTCCAATATTTGATTGATATTCAAAATATCATCAGGGGGTTGCGCCCGTGACAGCCGGCTTGGGAGCGAGATACCCTCTCGATTGGTCGCCACCCAAATGTTTTTATCAGGATAGAGCATCAATCGGACCGATGTCGTATAACATAGCGGTGATTCCAGGCGACGGTATCGGAATCGAAGTGACAGAGGCGACCGAGCCACTTCTCATCGAACTTGCTGCGGCCCACGGCGTTGAGATCGAGACGACGTGGTTCGACTGGGGAAGCGAGCGGTATCTCGAAGAGGGTGCGCTCATGCCCGACGACGGTTTGGAGACGCTCAAAGAGTTTGACGCGATTTTGCTCGGTGCGGTGGGTCACCCAGACGTGCCGGATCACGTTACGCTCCGTAACCTTCGCCTCCCGATCACCAAGGGATTCAACCAGCACATCTGCAAGCGCCCCTCGTATCTCTTTGATGGGGTCGAAAGCCCGCTTCGTGGCTACGAGGGCGGCGATATCGATCTCGTTGTCTACCGACAGAACACCGAGGGAGAGTACGCTGACGTCGGTGGACGCGAACACCAAGGATTCGGAAACGAAGTCGCAGTTCAATCAGCGGTCTACACACGCGAGGGGACCGAAGCGATCGTCCGGGCTGCCTTTGAGGCCGCGACAGAGCGGAGTGGAAAACTAACCAACATCACGAAGTCGAACGCACAGGCTTACGGGATGGTGTTCTGGGACGAAATCGTTGAGGAGATTAGCGAGGAATACCCGGATATCACCGTCGAACGACTCCTCGTCGACGCCGGGAGTATGGACTTCGTTCGTCGTCCCAACGAGTTCGACGTCGTCGTCGCATCGAACCTGTTCGGCGATATCCTCACCGACATCGGTGGCATCATCTCCGGGAGTCTTGGGATGGCCCCATCGACGAACATCAACCCCAGCGGGGAGTACCCCTCGATGTTCGAACCGGTCCACGGAAGTGCCTTCGATATCATGGGAGAAGGCATTGCGAACCCGGTCGGGATGCTGTTGTCGATGTCGCTGATGTTCGAACATCTCGAAGAGGACGATCTCGCCGAGACGCTCTGGGACGGTGTCGGTGCACAGCTAGCAGATTCGGATGCACCGCGGACCCCGGACATCGGTGGCACGGCAACGACGCTGGATGTCGTGGGCGATCTCGAAGAGCGACTCCTCGAGTAACCCATGTATCACGTGCTACTTGCCGTCGACGGGAATGAAGATCGGACGGCAGCCGCAGTCGACGCAGTTGCCAACCTCCCCGCTGCCGAGTCAGCGGTCACCGTCACGATTCTCAACGTATTCGAGGAGTTCGATGCAATCGACGACAGCGGCGGACACGTGACGTCGGAGGAACTCTTCGAAAAGTACGATTCGCCATCGAGCGTAACTGTCGCCCGCGAGGAACTGGACGAGCGCGGAATCGACTGGACGTTCGAAGCGGCCCACGGCGACCCGGCGGCGACGGTCGTACAGACTGCAGCGGATTGTGACGCCGACGCGATTGCCATGGCGCCCGCCAGTCGCTCTCCGGTTGGGAAAGTGCTCTTCGGGAGCGTCACACAGGGCGTCCTGCTTGACGCCGAGTGTCCAGTCATCGTTGCCTAGTTCCTGACCGCCCGACAGCCTGCAACCTGCCCCACTCCCGTTTTCGTCAGCTGAGATTGCCTCCCAACAGCTTCAGTCACACTCCCCGGAAACCGAGAGCCGATGTACTCGGACGTCTCAGGTGCGGATTCGTTTGTCTGCTGTCATGCGAGACGTCGCCATATGACTGAGCCTACCATAACTAATTTATATGTTTGAATCTACTGTGAGAGTGAACCATGGTAGCAAGACGTATCCAGCGATTGAGATCAACAGACCTGGAAGACGCGGTGGGTGGGACGTTAACGCTCGCTGCTCTCGCGTTGTGGGCACTCGTTATCTTCTATGCCTACACCGTGTCGATGCCGAGGGCACAGTACGGTGTCCTGTTCATTGCCGGTGCAATCGGGGTGTACATCCTCAACGAACTCGAAGACGTCATCGCTGATCGGGACTATCTCGACGCAGCCCTGTTACTCGGGTCGTTGGTGATCACCATTGCCATCACCGTCTACGTCAACCTGCACTTCAGGGAACTGTACATCGACCGTGTTGGCTACGCGTTTCCACACGAGTACGCCTTGGCAGCTGCATTCCTCGCAGCAATTGTCTACCTCTCGTGGCGTTCGTTCGGGCTGACGTTCCTTAGTATCCTTGTGGGTGCGCTCCTGTACGGCTACTTCGGTGATCTGATTCCCGGAATCCTCGGCCACAGTGGGTTAAGCTACAGCCGACTGCTCCTCTTGCTCGCACTCGACATCACCGGCTTCTACGGCTTCCTGACTCAGTTAGTCGCGGCGTGGATCGCGCTCTTCTTGCTTTATGCGGGGCTGTTGGAGAGCTACGGTGCGTTCGACCTCATCTTCCGTGGAGCCGTCCGAACGTCGAAGTACATCGACTCGGGCGTTGCACAGACCGCTGTCGTCGCAAGTGCGGTTATCGGCTCGATCAACGGTTCACAGACCGCAAACGCCGGTATGACCGGGTCGTTCACAATCCCGATGATGAAAGAAAACGGCATCAAGCCCTCGACAGCAGGGGGAATTGAGGCGGTCGCATCCACGACTGGTCAGGTTCTTCCACCAGTTATGGGTGCGGGTGCGTTCATCATGGCCTCGCTTCTCGGCATCAGCTACGTGACCGTCATCACCGCAGGGCTCATTCCGGCGATGATCATGATGGTGTGTATAATTCTCGCGGTTCACTACATCGCGAGCAATCAGCTCGACTCGATCGACGTCGATGCCGTCCTTGACGAGCTGGAAGACCGGACTCGTCGGGACACCCTCGTCGACACGGTCAAGTTCATCATCCCATTCGGCGTGTTGGTGTACACGCTCGGTGTCATTCAGCTGACTGTGATGACGTCCGCGCTGTACACCGCAGTCACGATGTTGATCACCGGTATCACATTCCCCGTCCTCCAGGCGGCGTACGAGTCGCGCTCGGTGACGGCCGCGACTCGAGAGACACTCTCGGACACGGTGGCTGGCTTCCGGCGCGGTGCGATCATCACGGCACCCATCGCCATTATCCTCGCGGCGATAAACGGCGTCGTTGACATTCTTATGACCACCGGCGTCCCCGGAATCCTCACCCTCTCGATGATGGATATCTCGGGTGGCATCATGCTCGTCGCTGTTCTGATCTCGATGGTAATCTGTATCCTCCTCGGGTTGGGGATGCCGACGACCGCCGCCTACACCGTTGTGGCACTCCTCGTGGCCCCGACGCTCGTCAGTCGCTTCCTCGTCCCCGATCTGGCTGCCCACTTCTTCGTCTTCTACGGCGCGATTCTCTCAGGACTCACGCCACCGATTGCGACGTGTGCCGCGGTCGCCGCCGGTATCGCGAATGCCGACTTCGTCGAGACGTGCTACGAAGCTATCAAAGTCGCCGCCCCATTGTTCGTCTTGCCGTTCTCGTTCATCTACCACCCTGTCATCGTCTCAGGGGTACTCAGTGGTGGTGCCGTCTTCACCGGGTTGCTCATCTTGCTGGGCGGCATCAGCATCATCCACGGAATCAACTACCGCTTTGGCTACGGCAAATGGGCGCAACTCGGCACTCGAGTGGCGTTCTTTGTGGTTGGTGTCCTCACGATGGTGTACCCCAACTCGACAGTTCAGTACGCGGGCGCTGGCGTGATTATCACGCTCTTCGTCATCCAACAGCTCGCGACTCGTAAAGTTGCTGTCGGCGACACCATCAACAACTAGGCGCATCGATGTACAACCGTCAATACAAGACACCGACCGGTAACGGGTAGCTGGCGAGTCACGTACCATCCCGTCGAGGTTACTCCCGAGGACAGTTGTCGTCTCTTCCCACACAGCACGTATTGTGGGTGTCCTCATACGTGGTTACTACTCTTAGTTGACCACGTTTCCTGAATGTATCTTCGGATATAGGTGAATAAAAATCCAATGTAGTTATGCTATTTCTACACATTTTCATATTAGTGCATCATTCTCGAGACTGTGCGTACTGAATAAGAGACTGCAGGTAGTCGCCACTTTCTGTGCACACCTACTGTGGAAACTCAATAGTAGTACTAGAATATCGAATTTGTTGCTCCATTGGGAGCAGCAAAAACTGGTTTTACTCTCCGGTATTGCTTACTTATTACACTTCTATTACCTGTGCTAGGTGTCTATATACAGACAATACCGACTCAGTCGTCGCCGCAAAGCGCCCGCTCGATGGGCGTCTCGCCACTCGTGAGATGCATCGTCTCGCCGACCGTCCGGTCGATGTCGAGACAGGCGACGACCGCTCCTGCGACGTCCGCTCGCGGAATCTCGGCCGTGTCGCCATCGAGGTCATCGACGGTCAGCGAGACGGTTCCGGTGCCGTCCGCATCGGTGAGCCTCGTGGGCCGGAGAATCGTGGCGTCGAGCCCCGACTGTTCGAGGTAGTCGTCGGCGCAGCGTTTGGCGACCAGATACGGGCGTAGGGGCTCGGGGCCCGCGAGGGGGTCGCCCGCGCCGACCGAGCTAATCATCACGAAGCGGTCGATGTCCGCGTCGACACAGGCGTCGACAACCCGTCGAGCGCCCCAGAGGTCGACCATGAGCGTCTTGTCCGCGCCGGTCGACCCGCCGGACCCGGCGGTGAACACGACCGCGTCGGCCCCGTCGAGCGCCTCGTCGAAGTCGCCTTCGAGGTCGCCCAGTCGCGGCTCGCCGCCGCGGTCGCGGACCGCCTCGAACTGCGACTCGTCGCGGACGACGCCGATGGGGTCGTGGCCGGCGTCCGCGAGTCGCGGGAGAAGCTCGCGTCCGATACCGCCGTTCGCGCCGATGACTGCGACCTGCATGGTTCGGCGGTTCGTAACCGGTCCGACGCAATAGGGGCTTGGTTCGGCGAAGGTGTAGCGGTCGTTCGTCGAGGGTGGCGTGAGGGTGGGCCGCGCGACGGGAGCGCCGTCGACCGACGCCCGACGCCAGTCTGTCGAACCGGACGGTGCTGCTGGAACCGACACCGTCCTTGGTCCGCGGGTCCGTGTTCGGGTATGCGCGATTCGAACCGCGAGTGGATTCTCGCCGAGCGACCCGAGGGAGAGCCGGACACGGACAGCTTCGAACTCCGCGAGGGGGAACGACCCGAACCGCGACACGGCGAACTCCTCGTGCGCGTGCGATACCTCTCCGTCGACCCGTACATGCGCGGCCGGATGCGAGACGCGGAGTCGTACGCCGAGCCGTGGAGCGTCGGCGAGCCGATGCAGGGGGCCGTCGTCGGCGAAGTCGTCGAAAGCGAGAGCGACGCCTACGACGCCGGCGACGTCGTGACCGGCAACGGGGCGTGGGCGGACTACAGCATCCTCGACGCCAGCGAGGTCGCGCCCGTCGACCCGTCCGTCGCTGACCTCCCCGCCTATCTGGGCGTGCTCGGAATGCCCGGCCGAACGGCGTACTTCGGCCTGCTCGACGTGGGCGACCCCTCGCCCGACGAGACGGTCGTGGTGTCCGGGGCCGCCGGCGCGGTCGGCTCCGTCGTCGGCCAGATTGCGAAACTGAACGGCTGTCGCGTCGTCGGCTTCGCCGGCTCCGACGAGAAGGTGGCGTGGCTCACAGACGACCTCGGCTTCGACGCCGCAATCAACTACAAAGCGGTCGACGACTACCGGGCGGCCCTCGACGACGCCGCGCCCGACGGCGTCGACGTCTACTTCGACAACGTCGGCGGCCCCATCACCGACGCGGTGTTCACCAAGCTGAACCTCGACGCCCGCGTCGCGGTCTGCGGGCAGATCGCCCACTACAACGACGAGGGCGTGCCGACCGGCCCGCGGAAGCTCCCGCAGCTCATCGCGCCGCGCGCGAAGGTCCAAGGGCTTCTCATCGGCGACTACGCCACCCGATTCGGACGGGCGAGCGAACGGCTCGGGTCGTGGGTCGCCTCGGGCGACCTCGAACACCGCGAGACCGTCGTCGACGGGTTGGAGAACGCGCCCGACGCGTTCCTCGGCCTGTTCTCCGGCGACAACATCGGCAAGCAGGTCGTCGGCGTGTCCGAACCCTAGCCCGGCTTCGACGCCGGGCGTCGTCGGGTCGACACCCTAAATCTGAGACTCGATACCGAACGCGCGCCGAGCGGCCGCACCGGGTCGGAATCGACACCAGCGCCGGTCACCACCGAGGAACCGAAGTGATTATATTAATTTAGGCTAGCCTAAAACCACATGCCAAGTGATGACGAGGGACGTGAGGGACCGACGCGACGAGACTACGTGAAATACGGTGGCGCAGTTCTCGGGGGCGGGTTACTGGCCGGTTGTTCGCAGCGCGATTCGGCCGCGACGCAGACAGAGACCGCACCGTCGACCGAGACCGCGACGGAGACGGAGACGACCACGCCGGAAGACGCGCCGTACACGGTGACGATGGCTCCCGCCGGCGACGTCGCGTTCGACGCCGTTCCGGAGACGTGGATAGCGTACTACAGCAACTACGGCGACATGGGAATCGCTCTCGGCAAACTCGATTCGCTGCAGGCGCTCGTCTACCGCGACGGCTGGCCGCTGCAGTTCTACGACACGCTTCCCGGCGTCGACGTCTCGTTCGACGGCGTCCGTCAGCTCTCGTCGGGGACGTTCGACAAAGAGGCGTTCTACGAACTCGACGCCGACGTACACCTGCTCGACCCCCACTTCGTCGGTCTGAAACACGACGGCTTTTCGGCCACGGACTTCGACGAAATCGCGTCGAACGTCGGCCCGGTCGTCGGCAACTACATCCGACGGCACGGCGAGGACTGGCACGACTACGAGTACTACTCGCTGTACGAGGCGTTCGAGAAGGTCGCCGACGTATTCCAAGAGCGAGAGCGGTACGAGGGGCTACGGACGGTCCACGACGCGCTCATCGCCGACCTCCAGGCGAGCCTACCCCCGGAGGGCGAACGCCCCGAAATCGGCCTCATCTCGTCGTTCTCCGACTTCTCGGAGGGGTCGCTCGACGCGTACCCCATCGGCGCTGGAAACGGGAAAAAGCAGTACCAAGACCTCGGCATCGTCGACGGGTTCGGTCCCCACATCGACGGGAGCTACGCGAGTTGGGACTACGAGCAGTTGCTCGAAGCCGACCCGGACATCCTGGTCTTCCCGTACGGCTTCGCCAGTCTCTCGCACAGCGAGTTCGAGACGCGGATGGACCGGCTTCGCGACCACCCACTCGGCCAGCGGCTCACCGCGGTGCAAAACGACCGGCTCTACCGCGGCGGCACGTCGTATCAGGGGCCGATTATCAACCTCATCCAGACCGAAATCGTGGCCAAGCAGTTCTACCCCGAGCAGTTCGGCGCGTGGGACGGCATCGAGACGCTTCACGACGAGGACGCACAACTGTTCGACCACCAGCGCGTCGCCGACATCATCCACGGAGCGGAGTCGTAGGCCGACTGTTCATATCGTGCCAATCGGTTTTAGCCTCACCTAAATTTCGAAGCAGCTATATCGTTTCAGGTGGGCCTGATTCACATGAGGAACGACGAGAACACGGGGGCGACGCGGAGGGACTACCTGAGGTACGGCGGAGCGCTTCTGGGCGGCGGGGCGCTCGCGGGCTGTGCCGGCCAGTCGGGCGATGCGGCTTCGACGACGACCTCGACCGAGACGGAAACCACCGAGGCGGCCACGGAGACGCCCGAGTCGAACTACGCGGCCGAGTTATCGCCGGTCGGGACGGTCACGCTGGACGAGCCGCCGACGAACGTGTTCACGCACTTCCCGTGGTTCCCGGACATGGCGAGCGCGCTCGGACGGGGCGACACCGTCAACAACCTCTGGTGGGACGGCACCGTCGCGGGGCTGGAGTACTTCACCGCCGGCTTCGACGGCTTCGAAATCGAGTGGGCGGACGCGGCGGGCGAGTACGGCTTCACGAAAGAGCGGCTGTACGAACTCGACAGCGACCTCCATCTCGTCGACCCTGCGTGGGTGACCGCGCAGGACAACTGGAACCGAGCCGACGTCGACGAAGTCGCGGACAACATCGGCCCGTGGTTCGGCAACTACTACAGTAACTTCAACGCCGCGCCCCCGGAGGAGTGGGCCGACGGCTACGAGTACTACGACCTCTGGGAGCTGTTCGAGCGCGTCGCGTCGCTGTACGGCGAGCGCGAGCGCTACGAGGCGCTCCAGTCCGTCCACGACGACCTGCTCGGCACCGTCGAAGACGGCCTTCCGACCGAGACCGAGCGGCCCACCGCCGCGTACCTCTCCGTCTCGACGGACCTGTCGAGCATCTATCTGCTCCGCCTGAACGCGCCCGGCTACTGGAACTCCCACACCCGGCCGCTCGGCGCGGTCGACGCCTTCGGCGGCGCGGAGTTCACGGGGCCGTTCCAAGAGGTCGACATGGAGGCGCTGTTAGAGGCCGACCCCGACGTGATTCTCGCGTTATGGACCGTCACGGAGACGTTCGACTTCGACGGGCTGAAGCGGAATCTCCGAGACGACCCCGTCGGCCGCGAACTGGCGGCCGTCCAGAACGACCGCGTCTACCCGCAGGGGACGCGGTGGCAGGGGCCGCTGATGAACCTGTTCCAGTTGGAGATGACGGCCAAACAGCTGTATCCCGACCAGTTCGGCGCGTGGCCGACCTACGAGGACGGCGACGACTACCCGGAGTTCGGAGACGACGAGCAGTTGTTCGACCACGGACGGGTCGAAGGGATTGTCACAGACGGCTAACCCGTCAGCCTGTCGCGTCAGCAGTCCTCCACGAATATTGTTTGAAATATACTATTCTAATCGCCATGAGGAAGGTTGGAATCGGACGAAATTACAGAGTAGTCAGATGCGTCTCAGATTCGAGTAGAACCGATATAGTACATCATACACGTACAAAACCCACATAAACATATTTCTGATATTTTTTGACCTATTTATCTTCTGAAGAACATATAACCATGTAGTTATCAATATTAGTTTGGATACTACGAGCGTTCGTGTCGAAATTGTCGAATTTGATTGTTTTTATAATTGTGGTGATTCAACCACGCCACTATTGTCTGTTTTTCACAATATTTATCATCTGTCGACGAGCGTGGTTCGCAAACCGGAAACACGACGAGGTCGTTCCCATCGCCCCGGTGACGTTCGCCCCCTGGAGGGTCGCACCCGCGAGGCCGAGGAGCCCGACGATGAAGCCCGCGCGCATCACCGAAATCGCGTTGGCCCCGACCGCGGGCGCAAACGGCGTCGACCCCGACGACCCGGCTCCGATCGCCCACGCCACGAACAGACTTGCGACTACGGCTATGACGACTGTTGCGAGCCCGCCGAACGCGACCATGTACCAGCCGGGTCCGCCGGCCCCGTATTGAACGTACTACGGTCATCCCCACCCACCCGGATTTCACGTCGAGGTCGTCGTTCGGGAGCGTCGCCTGCTGGTTCGACACGATTGGCTCCCGCATCCGAGTCCGTTGGGGATGGACGAACACCGGCGACCGAGCGGGGAACCGAGACAGTCCAGTTGTTCGGCGAGCACCGATACAGTTCCGTGGTGACGCCCGTCCGGGAGTTGAAGGACTTCACGGAGGTCGCGCTCGCCGCGGGCGAGACGCGGACGGTGACGATGACGCTCACGGCCGACGACCTCCAGGTCGTCAAACCGGACGGCTCCCGGACGCTCGAACCCGGGTCGTACGAACTGTTCGTCGGCGACCTGAATCGGACGCCGACAATTGCGTAATACTGGTATTACTGTATTGTCATGGTCGTTCGATACACATCTGTGCTGTCGAACTAAACGCGGGCACGGACCGAACGCCGCGCGGGCGCGAGATTGGGTTACAAGCTTATGCGTGTAATTTCTGGTCGCGTACACGCTCATCGCGTCGCGCCTCGCGGGGACGCGTCGACTCCCATCACATATCGCGTACCACAACGGGCGAAAATCATGGACAGATCACCCACATCTATAATCGCAATAAAGTTACTGTTTCCCGAATTAGTAATTAAATCGACTATTACTCGCCAACGAATCCTATTATATTCGGACACATTGTTATTATTTTAATCCTGTTGTTAGATATTAGCTGGATTAACAGGACTAAAATAGCATTTTTTCTGTAATCTGAGTGTCTACGCGGTCGTGTCGCTAATATACAGTTCACATATTTAGAATGTAGGGTAGACCGTAGTTATCCGAAGAAAAGTATAAAATATACAATATGATCTGCGCCACGGCCGATGCGTCTCGAACGCGACTGTGGCTTTCGGTGCCCCCGCCCGTCGTCAGAGTAGCATGCGGTGTTCTGTCATACCAACAGGAATAATATCGCAGTGCGTCCTTGTCTGACTGCGGAACTCCAGCGGGGCCGCCGAATCGAACCGATACGGCGTGAGAGTGTCGTACCGGAGCGTAGCCTGTGTGACGCAGGTTGTGTCTGGCGACCGTACGCACGGTACGCGACTCTCTTCTGCTGTCAGTTCCGACGCGCCGGTCGGAGACATCGTCATCCGCGACCGTCGTCAGTCGCGGGCGAGTCTCCGCCGTCAGCGGCCGAATCCGCTCGGTTCAGTCGGATTCGGACTTGCGTGCCGGACTCGGACGCCCGGACACTAAGCGTCCCGTTCGAACGGGAGACGATCCAGTACACTAACCACAGGCCGATTCCGGAGCCGTGCTCCAGATCCGTTTCTTCTCCGGCCTCTAACACGGCGAATTCGGACGGTGGCAAACCCGGACCGTTATCCTCGACGATGATCGTCGCCGCTGTCGGAGAGAGGTCCGTCGTGACGCGCACGGTGATCGGGTCGTCGCCGGCGTGGTGAGAGACGGCGTTCTCGATCAACTCAGCGAGTGCGAGATCGAACCGAGGATGCGCGTCAACGACGACGTCATCGACGTCAAACGAGACGTGCGTCAGCCACTCGGCCGAGACGCTTTGTTCGACCTTGGATAGATACTCGTCGAGCGGGCGTTGATCCGTCTCGGTATACGACAACACCGTTTCGATCTTCCTCGCTTTCGCCGCCTGTTCGACGACTTTCATGGCGCGCGTATGGATGCGATCTGCCGACTGAGCGGTCTCACCACTCGTCGAGTCTCGAATGATGGCCGCGAACCCCGCAATCACGTTGAGGTCGTTTCGAATGTTATGTCGGAAGATACGCGAAAGGACCTGCTTGAGGAGGTCTAATTCCTCTTCGCGCTCCTTGAGGGCCGTGATGTCGCTCAACACGACGATTTTCCCGGTCACTCCCCGACCGTAGATGATCTCCGATGTCTCAATCGAGAACGTCCGCGTTCCACCGGATATCTCTAATTTGACGACGCCGGAGCCTTGCGCGTCCGCAGACACCGTGGAGCCACAGATGAACTCCTCGATGTTGGTTCCGATGAGACTCTGTTCTGACAGTCGGACCCCGGCTTGATTCGCATCGACGATGTAGCCGGCGGCGTTGACCACGAAGATGGGGTCGGTGATCTCTTCGAACGTCTGCTCGCGAGCGACGGGTACGAATTTCAGTAACCCGTGTTCCCGAATCGAATACGCAAAGAAGAGTCCGGAACACGAGTACAAGACGGACGTAGGGTCGAAATAGATCGGGACGAGCCCCGCGACCTTAACGAGCGTTGAGCCGACGAGCATCGAGAACACGACCAAGAGATAGACTGTCTGTCGACGCTGCGTGCCGTTCGTCCGAAGCAGCTCTCCGACGAACATGCCCGCGGCCAGAAACACGAGAAGGTAACCGTATATCTTCGTCACGAGTACCTTCAGGGGGCCGTCGAAAATTGGAAAGTGTAAGATTCCGTCCGCGGTCACGTAGTACGCACTCGTGAACACCAGTTCGTACGGATTGAACCAAGAGAGGATAAATAGGAGTACAATCGGGGTGAACAACGCATAAACGGCGGTTCTGGAGGCCGTTTGTTTGAAAACGAACTCGTAGGCGAGTAAGAAAAGCGTCACTGCGGCGGTCGGAATCATCACCCAGAAGAAATTCGCAACCGCGAGCGTGAGCTGCGGGTCCGGAATGAGGGTAAACGTTGCGAACAGTAACGACCACAGACCCCCGGTGGCCATCGAAAGGATAAACCAGATGACACCCGGTTT
Source organism: Haloferax sp. ATB1 (assembly GCF_000730175.1). Lineage (NCBI taxonomy): Archaea > Methanobacteriati > Methanobacteriota > Halobacteria > Halobacteriales > Haloferacaceae > Haloferax > Haloferax sp. ATB1. Next base: position 16,820 of record NZ_JPES01000088.1, read on the forward strand.
GTCACGTTCCTGCCAGAGAAGCTGACAGTTCACGACCGACGGGATCACCCCAAGGTACATCAGAGCGATAGAAATCTCGGGAGTGAGCCATCGGTCAAGCACGTATTCTATACCAGTATTATCGATCTAATTATTCTTTTGGGGCATCTATAATATAATGCACAATTCCGCATGGAAGGCGTAGTCTAGTTCCGTCAGTACGAAAAGCGGGAAGAGAGGCGGATGGGTTCGCGAAAACGCTCGCAGAGTTGGCCTCGGTGCGGGCACCGGTTCGGTTCGAATCGCAGTTCAGACGGTGGTTCGAATGCGGCGAACGCGGCAGTCGGGCGGCGGCGATGACACCGCTACCGCTCGGGACCGTTCGGAGGGGAAACGACCGCACGGCCGAGCACACGACTTCAGTCGTGGCGATGACCAAACAAGTATAGTACGAGCGGCGAGATAGTCCTGAGAGATGAACAGTACGGACTGGTTTCGATGGCTCGGACCACAGGTCTGCCGCAACGGTGGCTCTCGGGGGGGAACGCGCTGAGATGAGAGTGGCAGACGCTCGATTCCTGTTTTTTCAATTGAACATCTGGTTGTGTCTGCTATCGGCCGCGATGGTTGCGATTTCGGGAATCGCGATGGGAGTCGACCCCCGCTCGATCGGAGGCGGGCTCCTGCTCGCACCGCTCCTGTTTTATTTCATATACATCGAAGACCGACGAGGGGGGACGGCCGAAGACGAGATAAACCAACCGCACCGGACGAGGCTCGTGCGGCGGTACCAGACGGAGCTACTCGCGACGGAACTGCTCGCGCTACTCGGCTACGAGCTAGTGGTCTGTCTGCTGGTGTTTCAGACGGCGACCGCGAACGTCAGCGATTTACTATTTGCTCAGGTTCCCCTCGTCGTGCTCGGAAGCTACGGCTGGCTGAAGCGCTATCCGACTCTCGATTCCATCGGCGTCGGGTTCACTTGGGCGTTCGTCGCCGTCTTTTCGGTCGTCGCAGCGACACACCAGCAGTATTCACTCGAAGGGGTGGCGGTCTTCTTCGGGTGGTTTCTGATCACCGCCGCCGGGGTCGAGTCCCGCAATATCCAAGATATCACCGGCGATACACGCGCCAACAAAACCACGCTCGCGGGGTACTTGGGGCCCCGAACGGCGTCGCTGTTAGTCCGACTCCTCAAGGCGGGCGGCATGGTCGTGTTCTGGGTCGTTTCCGGGACGTTCGTCGCCGGGCTCGTTCTCTGTTACTTGCTTGCGCTCTCGGTGTTCCGCCGTCTCACGCGACTACACAGACGGAACGCGTCGTCCGAGACGGGGCAGCACTCCACCCACGGGTGAGGCCGCGGGCGGCGACTCGCGGCAGGCGGGTCAGCCTCGCAACGCGTCGACCGGCCGGTCGTTCGCCGCTTTCCACGCGGGGTAGACCCCGCTGAGGATGCTCGCGACGACGGCGAAGCCGAACCCGTACACCAGATACTGGGCACCGCTCCACTGCAACGCCCCAAGCGGGTTTCCTGTAATCATCTGGAAGATGGCGAGCCCCGCCGCGAGCGAGAGTGCCACGCCGATAAGGCCTCCGAGCGCGCCCATCAGGGCGGCCTCCGTCAGAATCATCCGAAGCACTTCGGAACGCCGAATCCCGACCGCACGGAGGACGCCGATTTCGCCGCGGCGTTCGACAGTGCTCATCAACATCACGTTGAGGATGGCGACGCTCGCGACGACGAGCGAGATGCCGCCGATTGCCAGCAAGGCGAGCGAAAGCGTCTCCAAGAACCCGCCGACTTGGCCTGCGTTGCCGAACGTGTTGATGCTGAGTTCCTCTTCGTCTTCGGTGTTGAAGTACTGGTCTAACTCCCCGCCGATCTCGGTCGCGGTCGAGCTATCCGCGGCGACAATCGTCACGACGTCGTAGTGGTTCTGCTCGGAGAGGGCGGACTCGGGCAACACGAGTTCGCCGCCGCCGAAGCCGAACGCGTTTTCTTCCTCGATTAAGCCCTGCACGCGGTACAGTTGGCCGTCGTATTCGACGGGGTCACCCTCCTCAATCCCGAGGGTGGTCGCGGTGCTGTTGCTGAGCAGTGCGCCGCTCAACAGCCGGGAGGGCGCTTCGCCCGAGGTGAGGTTGTACAGCGCGGCCGCGTTCGTCACCCCGGTGACGCTCACCCGCACCTCCCGTCCATTTCGCGACGAGACCGACGTCGAGTTCGTCTTCTGGGGGACCACCTCCGCGTCGGTCACCAGATTCCGCATCGTATCGACCTGGTCGTCGGTCACCCCGTCCGTGTCGCTGTCCTGACCGGACGTTATCGACACCTCGTTACCGATGCTCCCGAGTTGCGACGTCGCTTGTTGCTGAATCGCGGCGGTCGCCATCCCGAGCGAGCAGATGGAGACCACGCCGATGATGATGCCGAGGGCGGCCAACACCGTCCGCAGTTTGTTCCGGCCGAGGTTCCGCCACGCCATCTGGACGCTGGGGAAACGCCAGAGGAGGTCGACGACGCTCATCTCTCGACGACCTCTTTGACCACGCCATCGACGAGCCGAACGGAGCTGTCGGTGTACTCCAGCATCTGTTCGTCGTGCGTGACCGCGACAATCGCGACGTTTTCGTCCTCTTTTAAGCGAGTCAGCTCGCTCAGAATCGTCTCTCCGGTGTCTTGGTCGAGGTTCCCCGTCGGCTCGTCGGCGAGGAGGATATCCGGCTCGTTGATCAGCGCCCGCGCGATGGCGACGCGCTGTCGCTGTCCCCCCGACAGCTGGTCGGGTCTGTGGTCGAGTCGGTCACCGAGACCCACCCGCTGAAGGAGGTCTTGGGCGCGGTCGTGCCGGTCGACCGAGGTGTCCCACATCGAGGGGAGCTCGACGTTTTCGGTCGCGGTCAGCATCGGCAACAGGTGGAAGTCCTGAAACACGAACCCGATTCCGGACCGCCGCTCTTCGGTCAGTTCGTCCTCGGAGAAGTCGGTCACGTTGCGACCGTCGAGATGGACCGTCCCCTCTGTCGGGGTGTCGAGCAGTCCGATCATGTTCAGCATGGTACTTTTCCCGGACCCCGACGGGCCGATGATCGTCACCATCTCACCGCGTTCGGCGTGAAAGTCGACGTGGTCGAGCGCGGCGATGACCTCCTCGCCGTTCTGGTAGCGTTTCACGACGTCAGTGAGTTCAATGACACTCATGCTAGTGCTGGCGCCAGCGATAGATGCCAACCCCGCCGACCACGACGACCACCAGAACGCCCCCGATGATGGGCAGCGGAAGCTGGGACCCACCTGACGACGACTCGTTCGAACCCGGGCCCTGATCGGACTGGGGACCGCCGGCGACAGGCGCGGTGCCGCTCGCATCGAGTGGCACCTGCTGTGTCGTCGTCACGCGGTCGCCGTCGACGATGTAGGACACCTCGATGGGGACGGAGGTCGGCTCGCCGCTGAGCTGTGCGGTCACGTCGAACGTGGCGAACTCGCTTGCTTCCACGCGCCCGACGAAATAGCCGCCGGACGGCGAGCCGTGGGACACGTTTGCCGTCTCCTTGACGGTCAGTAAGACCGAGCTCGCGTCCGTGTTCCCGACGTTCGCGGCGTCGCCCTGTATCGTGACGGTTCCGGCGCTTCGCGTCGTCTCGATGCTCGTCAGTTGGATCTCGCCGGGAACCGACTCGTCGTCTATCTCCTCCGACAGCGAGCTCGTGTACGTCTCTCCGTCAACGACGTACGTCGCGGTGAACTGCACGACTTGGTCGCTCAGGTCTGCGGTGTCAAACACGACAGAGCGGTTCACGTCCGGGCCGAGGTCCGGCGGTGTATTTCCGGGCGACCTCGGAGTCGTTCACCGACGCGACGATTTCGACTTCCGAGAGGTCCGTGTTCCCGTAATTTGTCAGCTCCACTTCGATGGTATCGTTCGTCTGGTCACCCACCGAGAGACCGGCCCGAACGTCTCGCCTGTCGACGTTCACGATGACCGGGTACTCCACGTTAACGACGTTCCCGTTTTCCTGGCGGCCGGAGACGTGGACTCTGAGCTGTTTTTCCCCGGCGCTCGCGAACGTGGTGGACAGCGGCACGTCGACTGACCCACCCGGACCGAGCGTTCCGAGGTTGTTCGCTTCGGCGACGATGACGCCTCCCGACCGGAGGGTGACCTCTTTGAGGTCTACGCCGCCGGAACTACTCTCGAAGTTCGAAACGGTCGCTCTGACCGTGACCGACTCACCGACGTATGGATCATCCGGCTCGACCGTCGTCGAGTTAACCACGATTTGACCCGACTGTGCGCTCACCGCCGAAATCCCTCCGACGAGTACGCTCGTGACGGCCAACAGCGTGACCGTCGCCGCGATAGCGGGCCGAACACCGCGTCCGCCCGTCATACGCCCGACCCGGTCGCCGCGCTCGTTTGGCGACCGCTGTCGGTTCGTCCTCGGAGCCGAACCGACCGCGTCACCGGTGTCTGTCTCTTGGAGGGCCGATCGATCAGTGGGACCATCTGGTTGCGTCGCTCCATTTCTACAGAACAAATCAGTGAGCCAAGAATAAATGAGTCTTTTCACTACTTAGACCCAAATCCTCCAGACATGCCGCCGCAGTCGACGGTTCTGACACCCGTGGGTCGGTCTCAACACGCCGTCGACGCCTACGAAAAGACAGAAGACCGAACGGTCGTCCCCGACGAGATGTCAGGTCCGAGTCGCGACGAGATACGCGGTGGCGGTGAGTCCGGCCCAGAGTATCCCGGCGACGCCGGCGACGAGCATGAGCCGGTTCGACCCGACGACGCCGGCGACGAGCCAGACCAGAATCCCGAGCCCGGCGAGTAGCTGGACGAACAACCCGCGCATCGGAACGGGCTGGCTTCGAACCGTCCGAACCATTCCATACCCGCCGAAGAAAAGCGCGGCCAAGAAACAGCCACCGCCGAGGATGCCCCACGCGGAGAGCAGTCCGGTCCCAGAGGTCGCCCCCAGCTCACGCTCGGGCAGGGCCGCGGCGGTCTCGGTGGAACTCGCCGACTCCGAGGCGGCCGCGGGTCCCGGTCGAATCCGCGCCGTCGCGGATTCGTTGCTGTCGATTCCGAGGCCGTCTTCGACGGCGAGTGTGACCGTTAGCGTCTCGTTCGGCATGCGGACGCCGAGTCCGCCGCGCTCCCGTGTCGTGTGGCTCGTCCCGTTAACGACGAAATGGTACTCCGAGACCGAACCGGTCTCCACAGTGCTTTCGCCCCCCGAGAGTTGGATTCGACTCCCCGGGGCCGCCGTCGACGGCGCACTGAGCCGCGGGGTCGGCCGTCGGTAACGCTGACCGATCGGGGCGTCCGCGACCGGGATGAAGTCGACCCAGCCGTTGGTTATCGTGATTTCGTCGCCGTCGCCTTCCGGGAGGATAGAAGAGTGATACGGCCCGCTCGCGGCCCCCCAGTAGTTCGACTCCGCGTTGACGGTCCGTATCGAATCGGTGACGATACGCGCCGTCGCGTTCGCCGTGATGAGCCGGGAGATGTTAATCTCCATCCCGGTGTCGTGGCCGTAGACGTCGTTGTTAGCGATTCGGTAGCTGTCGGCGTCCGCCCCGCCGTACGAGAGCTCGACGCCTGTCGGCAGCGTGTCGTCGACGCGGCGGATATCGACCGCACCCTCGGCCGTCGACCGGGTGTGACTCACGCCGTCGGTGCGAAGGACGGCGACCGTGTCGTCCCAGAGCGTTGCGATTTCGATCTGTTGTCGCAGTTGCGGGTTCGCAACGAGTTCCGCGAACGGAGCGTCGACGTCGCTCTGGTCGAGAATCGCACCGCGGGACCCCTCGGCGATGTAGATCCCGGTACCGGGGTCGACACCGGCAACCGGCGGCGGCCGGACGTTCGCATTCGTGTTGAACACGATGTCGTTGTTCCGAACCGTCGCGTTCAGCGTGCCGCGAGCCACGAGTCCGTAGCCGTTCGCGGCGATGACGTTGTCAGACACGTTGAGTTGCCCGCTGTGGGTGAGCGGACTGGAGACGAGGAGCCCGGCACCACCGTTGTTGGCGAGGCGGTTCCCCGCGACGGTGACCCGGTGGACAAGGAGGTCCGAGCGGACCGTCAGTGCGTGGCCGCGGTTGTCGGCAATCGTGTTGTTGGTCGCGACGAAATCGCGGGCCAATGCGCGCACGGACAGGTCGAGGCCGTCGCCGCCGTTCTCGGCGATTCGATTCCGTGACAGCGTGACGTTTCGAACCACGTGGCTGTTGATCGCGACCCCGTCCTCGCTGTTGTTGAGAACTCGGTTCCCTGTCACCCGACCGTTCCTGATAGCCCAATTGGAGAGCGCGACCCCGTGTTGGCCGTTTTCGCTGATCACGTTGTCCGTGAGCCACAGTTCACCCTCGCTCGTTTCGGACCGGATTTCGAGCCCGTTGCGGTCGTTGTCGACCAACTCGTTCCCGCGGAGCGTCACTCGCGTGACTCCACGGTCTCGCCGTTCCGACTGCCGAACGCGAATCCCCGTCGTCGACCGCGAAATCCGGTTGTCGGTCGCGACCAGCGTCGTCTGTGCCCGCGTCTCGACGTGGATGCCCGCGTCGCCCGCGTGCATGCTGTTACCACGGAAACTGCCTTCGCTCTGGGCGGCCCGTATCGCCACACCGTCTCCCCGCACGTCGGCGAACCGACTGTCGCTGACCCGGATGCCGGTGACGATATCCGCGTCGGCGAACAGCCCCGCGCCGTCGATCGCATCGAACTCGGAGTCGTGGACGGTGATCCCGCGGACGCGCGTGAGGTCGGTCGGCGGCGCGTACGCGAACGGCGTCGTCTCCGCTCCGACGACGTACATCGCGTGGACCCCGTCCGATAGCTGCGGGACCCGGCGGTCGAGCAGACTGACCCCGATCGGGTACACCCCCCGCGTCCGCGGGTTCACGACCCCGTCGAACTCGACGACGAGTCGATCTCGACTCGAAATATACTCCGATTTCGAGAGCGAAATTTCCACATGACGCCCGCTGACCGACACGTCCGAGACGGCGTCGTCGAACGACTGGTCGATCTCCCCATCGCTGTCGGTGTCGAGGCCAATGCGACCGAGCGACTCGGACCCGACGTTTCTCACCGACCGTGCGCTCGGGTACCGCAGCCGAATCGTCTCCATCGAGACGCCGACGCCGGGGGCGAGTCTGAGCGTGTGCCGTGCGGTCCGGTTCCGGCGTCGGTCCGTCGAGTCGAGTTCGATCTCCTCGACGGCCCCGATCGACGGGCTTGCGCGGATGGCGTGGCCGCCGATCTCGGAGAACGTCGACCGCGTTATCGTCACCGGGGGCGTCGTCGTGCCGTTAGCGGAGATTCCAGCCTCGGCGAAGTTTTGCAGCCGCGAATCGGTGACGGTGACTGACCCCTCGCCGCTCGTGGTCGTAACCCCGCTTCGACCGCCTCGTAACGTCGTATTGCGTAAGGAGAGCGTCGATGACTCCGAGCCGTTGTATCGAATCGTCTCCCACCTGACGTCCCGGGAACTCGCACTCTGCGTGATCAGGACCGGCCGCGTTTCGGTGCCGACCGCGTGCAACGACCCCCGGACCGTCAGCGAGACTCCCTCTGCGAGTTGGACCTCCGTTCCGGGCCGGATGGTGAGCGTCGCGCCGGGCTCGACAGCGACGTCCCGAATGAGTCGATAGGGGCCGCCGTCGTCGGTCCACGTCGTGTCCGACCGGATCGGTGACTCGACGAACGTGACCCCGGACGGTGCCGCCACGGCCGATACGCTTGACATGGGTGTGAGAAGCGTACAGACGACGACGAGCGCCACGGCCCACGGGGTCAGTTTGTTAGTCACCACGTTTGTCTTACACTCAGATAGGTCAGGATACGGATTTAGCTTTCGCCTTTGCTGAGTTACACGTCGTCGGCCCGAGGCCGGTGCCGATACTGCACCAATTAGTATCTAGCAATATACAAAACCAATCTTATAGAACGACCGTTCGATAGAGTTTTACGCCTCAACGAATCACCTCTCAGATGTGAAATCGAACGTCGGAAACAGCGAAGACTCGGTTACTCGACTGACGAGTGGGCAGTTAGACAATTAACAGATTACCACGATGGTACGGAACAAATCAGCGATACTCCTTTGTGTGCTAGTAGTAACGTCAATCGCGGCGGTCCCGGTGTCGGCCGAGAGTTCGGTGTACGGCAATCCGGAACTCTCGCTAAGCGTGTCGGACAACACCTACAGGTCGAGCGAATCCGCCACGCTGTCGATCGTCGCGAGTAACAACGGACGGCTCGAACAGGGCGGACCGGCGCAGTACGAACAGGAGGTCCAGACTGCGCAGAGCGTCCAGATGAAGGTTCTCGAAGAGCAGATCGACGCGCCGATCGACGTGAAAACGGGGACCGTGACGGCGGGCACGATCCCCGACTCGGGAACCGGCCGCTTCGATTTCAACATCGAGATCGGTGCCGCCGAGCCGGGTACTTACGAGATTCCCGTCGAGGTACAGTACAAGTACGTCCGGATGGTCACGTACGGCAACGTCGATGGCCCGGAATACGTGTGGCGGACGGTCACGAAAGAAAAGTCGGTGACGGTCGAAGTCGAAGACCGTCCGCAGTTCGAGGTCGTGAACGACGACAACAACGCGGTGTTCGCCGGGGACACCGGCCAGCTTTCGTTCACGCTCGAAAACACGGGGACGCGAACCGCCACGTCGTCGTCGGTTCAGCTCACGACGCAGTCGCCGACGATTTTCTTCGGAACGACGCAGAACCCGCAGTCGTCGACGAGCCTGTACGTTCCGTCGCTCCAGCCGGGTGAGCGGGCGAACCTCTCCGTCCAAGTCGGTGCGGCGGGAGAAACCCAAGCCGGGTCGTACCCCGTCAACCTCGCCGTGTCGTACGAGAACCAAAACGGAGTCACCGAGACCTCGGATACGCTGACGACCGGAGTCACGGTCAACCCCGAGCGAACGTTCGAGATCAGGGACATCGAGACGAAACGCTTCAGAGTCGACGAGGGAGAGGCGAAGATCAACGCGCAGGTCGTGAACACGGGCAGCGGCTCCGTGAGCAACGTCGCCGTCCGTATCGGAGACACAGCCGTTGTGACGCCGACGAACGGCGAGTCCGCAATCGGTGACCTCGGACCGGGCGAGTCCCAGCCGGTCTCCTTTACCGTCTCGATTCCGGCGAGCGCCGAGCCGGGGACGAACACGTTCCCGTTCATCGTCGAATACGAGAACCAAGACGGCGACGTGAGAACGACGTCGTCGCCGATTCGCAAGTCGATCTCGATCGGGGCGGAACAGGACCCGTTCACGGTCGTGAACGTCAGTACGGCCGTCTCGCCGGGGACGACCGAGACGGTGGACGTCGAGGTGCAGTACAACGGTGAAGAGCCGATCTCGGCGGCGAACGCCAAGCTCTTCGTGAGCGATCCGATTTCGACGTCCGACGACGGTGCGTATCTCGGCGAGATGCAGCCGGGAGAAACCAAGACGGCGACGTTCACCGTCAGCGCCGGCTCGGAAGCGATCGTCAAAGCCTACGACGCCTCGGTCGAGGTCCGGTACGACGAGGCCGACGGCGACACGAAATACACTGACGGCCTGCCGGTCGGCATCGCCCTGTCCCCGTCGAGCGGTGGACTCCCGATCCCGATGTCGGTAATCGGTGTTCTCGCACTCCTCGGGATCGGAGCGATAGCCGTCGTCTACCGCCGTCGATGACGGATCATGGACGGGACAAGGAGTAACCATGGATAAGCTACGCGAGGTATTCAGCACGGTCGGAAGACAGGTCCAACAGCGACCAGTCGCAGTGCTGCTCCTCGCAGTCCTGCTGATCTTCGGAGCGTTCGGCGGTGCTGCGCAGATCACGAGCGTTACTGGCGACGCTGCATTCGTTGCGGACAACCCAACGTTCGACGCGTTTACGGAATCGTTTGACCGAGGCAGCATTGCCGTTCTCGTACGGGGGGATATTTCGGAACCGCAGACACTCCACGCGATCGACCGCGTCGACCGGCAGATGTCGACGAAGGCGAACGTCCAGACCGTAACGAGTCCGGCAGACCAGGTCCGTCAAGAGTACGGCCGAATCCCCGATTCGGAGGCGAAAATTCGGAGCGTTATCGGATCACCGGACTACACGGTCGTCCAGATCGTCTTCGATACGGGGCTCTCTCAACAGGACGAACGCCCCATCTACACGCAGGCCGTAGAAGCGACTGACTGGGCGGAGTTCCCCGCCGGAACGACGGTAACCGTCACTGGCAGTGCCGCGTTCTCTGCACAGCTTTCGACGCTCATCCAGCAGAGTACACAGCAGTTACTCGGCCTCGCGATCGGGCTCATGGTCGTGGCGCTGTTCTTCTTGTTCCGCGGCGTCCGCCTCCGTCTCCTCCCGATTGTCGCCGTCTTCGTCGGCGTCATCTACACGTTCGGAGCGATCGGATACGCTGGAGTCCCCAACTCGACAATGACCAGCGCGGTCTTCCCCATCTTGATCGGGCTGGGCATCGACTACTCCGTGCAGTTCCACGAGCGGTACGAGGAAGAACTCGAAAACCATCCGCCGCGCGAAGCGCTTCCGCAGGCGCTTGGCGGGATCGGCCCACCGGTCTTCGTCGCTATGCTCGCCGCCGCCCTAGGGTTCGGAGCGACGTGGGTGTCGACGTCGTCGCCGTCGATTATCTGGTTCGCCCAGACCTCGATCTTCGGCGTGCTTCTCACCTTCGTCGCGGGGATTCTCGTTCTCCTCCCGCTTCTCACCCTCTGGGTTCGCCGGCGGGACGACTCGACGGGCGAAACGCCGACCGAAGACGACGCTCCGACGACGGCCGAAACGACGCAGTCCCAAGGCGACTCAGATCGCGTCGGCCTCGTTGGAGAACTGCTCGGCCGTTCGGCGCGGACGCTCGCGAGTCATCCAGTGCTCGTCCTCAGCATCGCGCTGCTGATCGCTCTCGTGGGCTTTCAGGCCGGCGGGTCACTCGACACGCTCGCGGATACGGAAGGGTTCATCCCGCAGGACCTCCCCGCGTACACCGACCTCCAACAGTTCCGCTCTGTCGCCGGGGGCGGTTCGAGCACGAGTTACGACGTGCTCGTGACCGGCACGAATCTCAAACACCCGACAACATTGCAGTGGATGCTTGACTTCGAGCACATCGCAACACAGGCCCCGCTGGTACAAGGCGTCGATTCGCCAGCGACGCTGATTAAACAGCACAACGGGGGCCAAATCCCCCAAACCGAGAGTGGCGTCAAGCGCGTGCTCGAAACCATCCCCGAGAGACAGAAACTCCAGTATTACAACGACGGGCGTGCGCACATCATGGTCTACTCCGCACAGGATATGACCACCCAGCAAGCCCTCTCGTTCCTTGAGAACACGCGCGAGTCGATCGCGTACAGTAGTCCGCCGCCCGGAGTGACGGCGGACATCACGGGAACCGCCGCGATTGCGACGCCCTCCATCGTGGAGCAGATCAACTCACGAAACGTGACGACCGGACTGGGAGTCCTGTTCGTGTTCGTCCTGCTCCTCCTGTACTATCGCAATCTGGTGAAGGCTGTTGCGCCGCTCATCCCGATGGTGTTCGTCATCGGCTGGCAGAACATCTACATGTATCTGCTGAACATCCCGGTTTCGCCACTCGGTGCGAGTCTCGGGGCGATGACTGTCGGGATCGGTGCGGAGTACACCATCATCGTGATGGACCGATACTACCAAGAGAAGCAGCAGGCGGGCGTCAGTCGACTCGATGCCGTTCAGACCGCAGCCACTCGGGTCGGAAAGGCCATCAGCGTGTCGGGAATGACGACTGTGTTCGGCTTTTCGGCGCTGGTGTTGTCGCCGTTCCCGATTCTCAGCGGGTTCGGCTTCCTGACCGTCGGCGTCGTGTTCCTGACCCTCATCGCGTCGCTGGCGACACTCCCCCCGACGCTCGTCCTCTTGGACTCGATCTCCGAGCGCGTGGCCGCCATCCGCTCGTCGCGAGTGTGACGCTCCCCCGCGTTTCTTACCATCCCCCGCGCTAACGCGCAAGGGGTTCGCCGTTGAGGTCGGTGACCGACGCCCGGAGGCAACGAACGGGGTGAGAAACGCCAACCCTCACGGAGCATCGACGAGACTCCCCCGGATTACGCCCCGAGAGATTCGCCCCACGAAACTGTCGAAATCAGGTTTCTAACCGCCTCGACGAGCGTGTCGATGAGTCCGTCAGACGAGGGCTCCGAGGGGACGCTGGGTAACGGCGTGTTCGTGCGCACCGAGCCGGCTGGAGTCGGCGTCGACGCGTTCGGTTCGTCGGCCGTTGCGTTCGGTGGTGCGACCTGAACCGTCTCGATATGCTCTCTCCCGGTCGAATCGGTCACACGGACCCGAACACGCGCCGGGTACCCGTCCAGTTGGAGCGTTTCGTTGATAGTAACGTCGCTGGCCACGCCCCCACCGTAAATCTGCGCTAAATCGACGGTGTCGCCGGCCGGTCCGACCGTCTCGGCGTACACGCTGGTAACGCGGCCATCGTACACGCGACCCTCGACGTGGACCCGGTCGTCGCTGACCCGAATCGCGTCCGGCTGGAGTTCGATGGCCGGTTGCACGAGCTGCGTGACGTTCACCGCGAGTTCTCGTTTCGTCGCGTTGCCGGTGGCGTCGTCCGCAACGATGGTGATGTTCCGACGGTCTCCCGTGATCGGTATCGTCCTCGTGAACGTGTGTTCGATTGGCCGTGCACCGATTGGCTTCGGTTGGACCTCGTAGTTCAACCCCGAGCCGTCCGCCGAGCCGCGACGAACACCGATCGAGCGGATGCCGACCGCGTCCGTCACCCGGATGGTCAACCGAACCGCCGAGCGTGTTTTGACGAGGCTCTGGTTGAGTATCTCAATCGACGGCGGCGTCTCGTCTTTGACGTAGATGTTGACATTGTACTGACGACGGTGGCCGCGCGAATCGAGCACCGTAATCTTGAGACTGTTTTGGCCAGCGCCCACGCTGTCGTCGAACGGCCCCAAACGAAGCGGTTTCGAAATCGACGTGTTCGGATCGTCGATCACGACCCGCTTTCGGAAGCCCCAGGGAGTATCGATACCCTGGCCGTGATACCGCAGTTCGATCGACACCTGCTCGACGTCCGAGTGGTCGTAGAGCGTCCCGTCGAGGCTGATTCGAGACCGATTGATCGTATAGTTGTTCTCGGGGGTTTCGTAGATACTGGTGTTGCCCGTCCGGAACGGCGACGTGAACACCAACGCCGGGGCGATCGAATCCTCGATTATCGTTGCCCTGTGGGTCGTGGTTCTCCCGCCCTCCTTTACGAGAACCTCCAGATCGTGCTCGCCAGCGTTCACATCGAGCGTTGCCGTTTCCTGGACCGCGGTGCTGTTCGGCGTATATATCCGTCGGCTGTCTCCATCCACGCGGACGACGAGCAGTTCGATTGCCGCTGAACTGTTTGCTCGAACCGTGAGTTCGGGGTTGTCGCCGGTCGTAACCGTGTCCCCGTCGACCACAGTCCGGTTTTCGATAACCAGCGTCAGACTCGGCTCTGAACGGTCGGTCGAATTGTTCCGTTCGACCTGCCGGTGTGTGTCCGGAACATCGATAGCCACGTCTCCAGTTGTCGTCGATGGCTCCGCCGCGGCGGTTACTCCTGCAGCAAAAGAGAGTATCAGTAGAACTGCGGCCGCCCAACCCACGTGCTTGGAGTCCATGTTCGAATACACTAGCCAGTGGGCGTTTCGAAGATAAATCTACAGACCCAACTATCATCGTTGAAATTCGGAGCAGGATTAACGGAGACGGACCCGAAGATACGGGGCGATACGGTCCCGAAATCGGGAGCCGCCGACCCAAGATGAAGTGGTGCTGGCCTGTCGTTGCGAGTAAGCAAATCGGTGTCGATTACTCGCGTTACAGCCATCAAACAACTGGCCGCTAACACGACTAGTTGGGTCGATCCGGTGACTGCCCATACAGAGGCTGGCTTGACGCCAACCTTTCTTATCCTCAAATCCATCGATACTAATCTATTTCGGTCTCAAGCCGCCTCTCGGGCAGTCCTCTCTGTCGAGGGGGGATTGAACGTTCCGAGATGACGTACGACTAGGTCCGTCTCACAGGCCAAGCACCTTCCGCATCCATGTGGGAGCCCCACGCAACGAAAGAGCGGAATCAAGGGAGACAAATACCCAAACCGCTACCACTCTCCGAGAGGTAGTTCACCCATGAACAACAGCGAAGCGATCGACGCGCTCATCGAGCTCGGTCTGTCTACGTATGAGGCGCGGGTGTTTACCGCACTGATCGAACTCGGTGAGGGAACGGCCCGCGAGGTTGCGAAGACGTCGGACGTCCCCCGTTCGCAGGTGTATACGACGGCAAAAGAACTGCAGTCGCGAGGGTTCATTAGCGTCCAACAGGCGAATCCACAGGTATTCCAACCGATATCGCTGTCCGAGGTCGAGTCGCAACTCAGTCGCGAATTCGCATCTAAGCGCGACACGGCGTTCGACCGACTCAAGACGCTCGAACGACAGACCGCACCGGCGGCCGAACAGAACGAAGACGTGTGGACGATCACGGGCACGCCGGCGATCATCGGCCGGGCCAGCCAACTCATCGACGAAGCCGAAATGCGAGTGATCTACGGTGCCGAGAGCCTCGGTCATCCGGATGCCGAACTCCTGAGTACAGTCCGCTCGTGCTGTTCGCGCGACGTCTCGGTACACCTGCTTCAGGATAGCGACCAAGAGATTTCGGACCAGTGGCGAGAGATCGACTGCGTGTCCGCCGTGTCGATCCCACCGCAACAGTCCAAAGGCGACCACGCAGTGCGGCTGTTACTCGTCGATTCGGATAGCTTCCTCCTGAGTGTCCGCAGTAACCGATCGGCACCCGAGATCGCGGATTTGGAGCGCAAACACGACGTTCGCCGAGGCGTTCTCACAGCTCCTCACGAGCAGTCTCCCCGTTCCCGAGTGAACAGCTCTCTGTCTTCCGGGCTCGCTTAGGGTGACGCCGCCCGCTGTTCGAGAATGTGCCAGAGCTCTCCGAGTCCTGACTCCGTTCCAGAAGTACGTGAGGACGACCCAGTCGTCGGTCTCCACCGTAGTCTCGGTGGCGACGCTCGTCTGTCAGAAGTGTCTCTTCGGGTTGGTCGGGTAAAATAAAAAGACCGGAACGAATCCGGTTGGTTACTCGTCTGCTGTCGTCACGTCCTCGTCGGAGTGACGAGGCGGGACGGCGGCGTTAGTTCTCGCGGCGGAGTGCGAGAAGGGCCGCGCCGACGAGTGCGACGAGAGCGACTGCGATACCGAAGCCGGGCGTGTTGGAGGACGTGGTGGACGTCTCCTCAGTCGGCTCCTCGGTGGTCTCAGTCGGCTCCGAGGTCGTCGTCGTTTCCGTGGGTTCGTCCGTGGTCGTCGTCGTTTCCGTCGCGTTGGAGGACGTCGTCGTGTCCTCACGCTCGGAGACGATTTCGACGTTCACGGTGTCCGTGTTGTCGCCGTCGTCGGCTTCCACGGTGAACGTACCCGTCTCGAAGTCGGTGGTGTCAATTTCGACCATCCACTGGCCGTCGTTGTTCCACTCGTCAGTGTCTTCGAGTGCGACGGACGTGCCGTCTTCACTCGTCACTTCGATGCTGATGGTGTTGTCGTCCGGCTTGAGGTTCGTCGAGCCAGCGATGACCATCGTTTCACCGGTTGCGACCGGGTTGATGCCAGACGCTTCAGCGGCGTCGGGGTAGATCGAGTCGATGGACGTCGAGGACTCGGCCAGACGGAACGTCTCGGTGACGATCAGGTCGTCGCTCGCCGTCTCGTCAACCGTTTCGGAGGCGATGAGCTCGTTGACCTGCTCACCGTTGTTGCTACCCGCGTCAAGGTCGTCGAGGTAGGTCATCAGTTCGGAGAGGTCGCCACTGCCGCCAGCCGGCGGAAGCGAGCCGTCACCGACGTTACCGTCACGACCGACCGAGAGGATGTGGGCGGTGATCCGGCCCTGCGTGAGGCCGACGGTGATGTCGTCCTCGTCGAAGGTACCGTCGCTGTCAACGCTCACTTCCTGGTAGTTGACGTTACCGCGCTCGTCGACGAAGATGACGAGGACGGTGTCGGCACCGGAGGCGGTACCGTTAACGTCAACCGTTCCGGAGTCGACAGGAGCGACCTGACCGTTGATCGTGCTGAACTGACCGGTCAGACCCTGGTCGACCACGCGGAGCGAGTTACTGCTGCTCACGCCGCTCGTGAACTCAGACGTCGAAAGCGAACCGTCGACGTCACCGTTACCGTCAACGTCAGCGTCGGACGCGTCGATGACGCCGATGCGGTAAGTGCCCGTCAGCGACAGGATGCTGCTACCGTCGCCGGGGAGGTTCGAGATCGCAACGTCTTCCTCTTCGAACGTGTCGTCAGAGTCGACGTTAATTTCGTTGTCGCCGCCGATTTCGAGGAGCTGCCAGTCGCCATCGTCGCGGACGTAGATTGCGACGCTGTCGGAGCTGGTAGCCGTACCGTTAATGTCGACTTCCGAGCCAACGACGTACTGACCGGTCGGGCTCGAAAGCGATGCACCGCCCTCCTCGATGGTGAGCGTGATGTCGTTCGTCGGGTCAGCGTCGACTGCTGCAGTCGCGCTCACACCAGCGTCGTAGACTTCGAGGTCGACGTCGCTGTCGTCGAGATACTGCGTTTCAACGCCGCCAACTGCACTGGCACCGTCGATTTCGACGACTGCGTACGCGATGTCAGCGGTCTCAACGGTCGGGCCCGTGGAGGAGCCGCTCGCGTTCGTAGCGCTGCTGTTCGCAATGCCGACTTCCGAGGTGTCGCCGATGTTACGGAAGACCGCCTTGGCGTCTTCCGTCGTGGCGTCGTTCCGGAGGTCGGAGAGGTCGATTGCAACGACGTGCTCGTTGCCGTCGATGCCGTTCGTGACGGTGTACTGAACGTCAGTACCCTGCGTCACGGATTCGCTGTCGAGTTCGATGCCGACCTCGTCCTGCGACGAGATCGTCAGCGTCAGCGTCTCGGACGCCGAGCCGAAGTCGAGGTCCTCAGCGCCTTCGATGATGATCGTGTACTCGCCAGCGTCCTGACCGGACATGTCGAGCTGGGCACCGTTCTGCGTGCCAGTCGTACCGTCGTCGACGAGACCGTCGGAGCTGGTCAGAACCTCGTTGGTGATGTCAGTTCCGCTCGGGTCTTCAACGGTGACCTCGACCTTCTCGGCCGATTCGTAGTTGTAGTCAGCGTTGACGTAGAGCTCATCAGCGTCGCCCGAGCTGATGGAGGAGCCGGTAACGTCGCCACCGGACGCCGTCACGATTTCGCTGTCCGTGATACGGGGCGCCAGGAGGGTGACGTTGGCAGATCCGCTAGACGCACCGTCAGCGGAGTACGTACCAAGCGGCTGGTCATCCGAGCTCTGCGGGATGGGCGAGGAAAGGTCCAGCGTAACGCCTTCCGCGTTACCTGCCGTACCCGTCAGAAGCGGATTCGAAGCGCCGAGTCCTGCGTCGGTGTTAATCTCCTCACCGAGGAAGACACGGTCTCCGGATGCAATTGTCTTGTTGAACGCTTCGTTATCTGCGTCGAGATTTCCACGCTCCGCGGCGGCACTTCCGGTCAGCGCGATGGTCCCCGCAAAGACGGAGGTTACCATTAGCGCTGCGAGAAGTATCGCACGCGTTTGGTTTTTGAGCTTTGTCATAGTGTACTTGTAGCGCCAGTATTTTCCACGCACATCGCTATGACGCGGATCCCTACTAGCGGGGGATGGGCAGGGGTACGGTAGAACCATATAAGCGGCCTTGGTAAATGCTTTCTGTTTCTGTTGCTTGATTGGTCACTATTCCCGTTGCCGTCTCGCACTTGGCGTCGGGTCCTCGCGCGCACGTAACGTCAGTAATGATAGTGGAGACGGTCGGACCGCTCTGGCCAACCCTCGGGAACGGACGCGCGAGAAAACGGCCTCCAGCAGGCCACTCCCCGACCAAACCCCCCAGCAACGACGCTGACAAGCACGGTCGCGATGACGGCAGTCCCATCCTCAGAAGTAGACGAAACGCGGCGAGGAATCACGACCGCCGAGACGAGTCGCTCGGAGCACGGCTCTCAGTCGGGGCCGAACCGCATCTCAGGCGGGCAGTTCGAGGGTAGCAACTGTGGGAACTTAGCGAATCGTGATCACAGCGCTTCGAAAAACAGCCGTCTGAGATTGCCAACTGTTCCGTCGGGCACACGTCCAGACGGGTTGGCGGAATCATCGCACCCCCACGTCGGGGACGGCGGTTACACCGCCTGCGAGACTACGTCGTCAGGTCGAGCGTCCACGGACGAGCCACGACTTCAGTCGTGCGTCGGCGGCGGTACCACGTGGGTGAGGGTCATCGCGGGTTGTCACGTTCGACTCGATTTCGATCTCTTGCGGCCCCGCGACGACCGTGTCGTTGTGGCTGATCGAGACGTTCGCGGCCCCAGACTTCGCCGGCGTGAAGTTACAAGAGACGACGCCGTTCTGGCCGACGGTCGTCAGACACCGGGAGAAATAGGTGGTGCCCTCCTGTGTCATCGTGAGGTCGATATCCATCTTGGTCTGTGGGGCGAGGTTGGTCCGTGCCGAGACGTTAAGCTTCGTTCCGGACATGGTCGCCGTGAGATTGTCCACCGACGGTTCGGCGACCGCAAACGACTCGGTCAGTACAACTCGCTTCCCGTCAGCGTGGATCTCGCTGTCGATTACGACGGTCACGTTGTACGTCCCGGTTTCCAAGCGCGTGGAGTCAGCGACGACGTTGAGCGTGTCAGTCTCCGCGTCGTATGCGACGTCGAACACAGTCTGCGGGGAGACGAAGTCCATCTCGGAACTCTCGACGCGGAGGTCGACGCCGGGACCCACGTTACCGAGGGCATTCGACGCGTATTCGAGACGACTGTGGGCGGTCTCCTCTCCGAACGTCACCGAAACAGCGCCAGTTCCTTCCGTACGGGGGTTGACAACGTGATATTCGAACAGCAGCGTCTCGTTATCCGCGACTGAGATCGGCTCGTCGAATGCGACTGTCAGCCCCCCACTGGATGTGACCTGATATCGATTGACGGCGGTTCTGAGCGACCGATCGATCTCACCGTCGGCATCCGTATCAATTCCGATGTGTTCGATCAACTGCGAACTGTGGAGGGAGGGAGATGGACCTGCACGGTAGTCGATTCGGAGCGTTTGACTCGTACGGGCATCCGTCTGTGGCGACCACTGTACAACGTGTGTCGTGTGCGCGCCCGTAGACGCGTTCCGTGCGAACATCTGCTGTGTGCCGGGAGCGGAGGGCTGAACAGCGCTTTCGAGCCCGCTCACGTGGTACTGCACGACTGCGTCGTCACCGACCGCGACGACGGGAGCGGACCCACTCCCGTGCGATCGGTCAGCACAATCGACGTTACCGGGCTGCTGGGTGGCTGGTACCGAACACGCCGCGCTCCCTCGGACCGATGGGGGCTCAATCCAGAGACGGTCCGCAATCCGGGTCTGGCCGGCGGAGGCGATTACGTTGTACCGGCCGGTCGGAAGTGCTTCAGGGGCGGCCGCGTTCGGGCGCGTGAGGACAGAGACAGTGTCGTTTGCGTCCGCCGTCCGGAACGCGGCGTCGGGGGCGTTCGCGTTCGACGTGTCGAACACCACGGTGACAACGCCGTCGCCGGAGCCGTCGGTCGCTAAGACGGTCGCCGAGAAGTCGCCTTCCGCAGACGAGATTTGGAGACTAGCCTCGTCGGTGTTGTTGAGGACCAGCGTGCGTTTTACGAAGTCGCCTTGCTGTTCGACCCGCTGGGCGTCCGCGAACCGCACCGATTCGTCTGTGGGGTCCAACGCGTGCACAGCGATTGCGCCGCTAGGAACCGCCGTCAGCCCGAGAATCAACAAGAAGATAACAGATAATGTTCGTATCGAGCGGGTCCGTGGACTCATACCCCTGACTATCTGGTCCGGCAGTAAGTACTTTCTGTCACAGTCACCATCCTCAAACGCCTGTAGGACGCTTGCACGTCAGTTGAGAGACCAGTTTTAGGTTGCGTGCTGTCACCGGCCGTCACTACCCTCAATAACCGTCCGTTTGACGTGATTTACCACGTCTAGTTGGAGATTTTTTGTAGATTCACCGACCAGTGTCCACAAAAGATATTAGTTGTGTGTCGCTACTGTTAGTAGAGATGTATACACAGGTGTTGTCCCGAGAGCCTTGCCGAATCAGCGCCCTCCTCCTCACGTCTGAAACGCACTGATGTACAGAGACACACTTCGTTCTACGCTACTTGCCCTCTGTCTCGTCTTCGTGCTGACTACCTCGTTGGTCACCCCGGTCGTCGCCCAGACCGCCAGTTCGGGGCAGGTGTACGGGTCGCCCGACATCGACGTGTTCACCTCGACGAGCGAGTTCGAGCCCGGGACGCAGTCGCAGCTCCGGCTCACACTCCGAAACAACGGTCAGATCGATCAATCGGGCCCCGAGCGATACGAAAGCCGCGTGACGACCGCCCGCGGCGTCACTGTCGAAGCACAGTCCGGGGACGCGCCCATCGAGATTAACACCGGCACTATCGGTGCCGGAAATGTCCCGACGGGGACTGTCGACCTTTCGCCAATCGATATCACGGTGTCCGAGAATGCAACCCCCGGAACGTATCGGATTCCGATCGAGGTGTCGTACACGTACACGCGACTCGTCGATTACGACCCGTCCGGCGCCGAGTACACGGATAACACGCGAACGAGGACCCACTACGTGACGGTCCGCGTCCGCGACCAGCCGCGGTTCGAAGTCGTCGAAACGTCGTCGACTGCGCAGGTCGGGAACACTGGCGACCTCGCCGTGACGATCGAAAACACCGGCACCCGCGCTGCGAGCGAAGCGAGCGTCACGGCGACCTCGCGGAGCGACGAACTCGTGTTCGGAACGGGTTCGGAGAGTTCGACCGCGCAAGTCGGCCGCTGGGCCGTCGGCGAACGTCGGACGGTCAACTACACCGTCTCGCTCGCGGAAGACGCCACGGTGCGCGGCTACACGGTCAATCTCGACGTCGACTACACCGACACCGACGGCATCGCTCGAACGTCGCGAACGCTGAACATTGGCGTCACCCCCGCCGAAGAACAGAGCTTCGCCCTCGAAAACGTCTCTACGAACCTCCGCGTCGGCGCGGACGGAACGGTCTCGGGGACGGTCGTCAACAACGGGCCGAAACGCGTCGACGACCCGGTGCTCCGGTTCAGTTCGAGCAATCCGAACATCAACGTCGAGACGTCCGAGTACGCGCTGCCGGACCTCGAACCGGGCGACAGTGCCGCGTTCGAATACGAGGTCGGCGTTAGCGATGCCGCGAGCGCGAACGTTCAACAGCTCAACCTCTCGGTGGAGTACCGCAACAGCCGCGGGAACATTCGAGTCAGCGACGGGCTCACGACCAACGCAGAGATCGCTCCGCATCAGGACCGCTTTATCGTTGAGGTGGTCAACAACACGATCGAAGCCGGAAGTGACAGAGCGGTCCGCGTGCGGGTCACCAACAACGGCGACGAGCCACTCACGAACATCGAAGCCCAGGCGTTCGTCCGAGACCCCCTCAGTAGCGACAACGACGAGGGGATAATCAGCGAGCTCCAGCCGGGCGAATCCGAGGAGTTCACGATTGCGCTGAGCGCCGGGGCCGACGCGCTGCCGAAGCGCTATCCGGTCTCCTTCGACTTCCAGTACGAGATGCCGGACGGAGACACGGAAGTGTCCCAAACGTACACCACGCCGATCGAAGTGACCGAGTCGCAGGGCGGCGGCCTCCCGATTGGGCTGATCGTCGGTGCGGTCGTCGTTATCGGCGTGCTCGGCGTGTTCGGCTGGCGGCGCTTCAACACGGACGAGTAACTAATGGACTTCCAGATCGATTACCAGCACTACATCGACGTTGTCGACGGTTGGATAGTCGACCAACCGAAGACAGTGCTCCTCGCGTTCTTACTGCTTTCGGCGGGGTTTTCCGCCGGGCTTGGACAGTCTGGAACCTCGTCTGGAACCAGTCAGTTTACTGAAGACGTCGCCGCGTATCAGGCGTTCGAGGAGGTCAACGACAACTTCGAGCGGGTGGCGTTCGAAGAAGACACCGGTACGACACAGCTCATTCAATCGGGGACGAACGTCCTGTCGAAGCCCGAGCTACTCCGGATGCTCAGGGCCCAACAGCGGTTGCAAGCCAATCCCGAGCTATCGGTCGTGCAGACGACGAGCGTCGCCCGCGCCGTCGCCAGAACGATAGACCCGTCGGCCACGACGCTCGCCGAGGAGATCGACGCCGTCGAGCAGGCGACGCCGACGGAAATCGACCGCGCAGTCCAAGTCGCCGTCGAACAGAACCCCGCGATTCGGGCGAGTCTGAGCGAGGACTTCAACGCGCGTTCCGCGTCGGCGTCCGCGACCATCGGCATCGTCACCCACTCGCTCACCGCGGAGGTGTCCGACTCGGCGGGGACGGGCGGCGAGAGCCCGCTTACGGATATCCAGCGACACGCCGAGTTCATCGTCGGCTCCGTCGGCGGGGATATCCGGGTCTTCGGTAGCGGAATCCTCTCCGAAGAGTTCGCCTCGGTCATCGGCGACTCCCTCGCGCTCGTCGTGCCCGCGGCGGTCGTCCTGATTCTGTTCTTCTTGGTGTTCGCCTACCGCGACCCGATCGACCTTCTCATCGGGGTCGTCTCCCTCGCGATGGCCGTCCTCTGGACGTTCGGCTTCATGGGCTTGGCGGGAATCGCGTTCTCGCAGATGCTGATCGCGGTACCGCCGCTCCTCCTCGCGGTCGGTATCGACTTCGGCATCCACGCGATCAATCGGTATCGCGAAGAGCGGACCGAGGGCTTCGGAATCCAGGAGTCGATGCGAACGGCGACTGACCAGCTTCTCGTCGCGTTCACCATCGTCACGGGGACGACCGTAATCGGCTTCGCGGCCAACGCATCGAGCGACCTCGGGCCGATTCGGGACTTCGGTATCGTCGCGGCCGTCGGAATCGTGTTCACCTTCCTGATCTTCGGCATCTTCCTGCCGGCGGCCAAGGTGTACATGGACCGCCTCCGAGAGCGGGTCGGGTTCCCCGAGTTCGGGTCCGAGCCGCTCGGGGCAGAGGACTCGTTCCTCGGGAAAATCCTCCCCGTCGGGATTCACATCGCCCGCATCGCCCCAAAGGCGTTCCTCGTCGCGTTGCTCGTGAGTACCGCGTGGATGGGGTACTACGGTTCGGGCGTCGATAGTCGCTTCACGCAGGATTCGTTCCTCCCGCCGGAGGACAACCCGGAGTACCTCGAACTGTTCCCCCAACAGCCTGCAACCGCGTGACTACACGGTGACGGAGACCACGAACTTCCTCGAAGACAACTTCCAGACCGGTGAGGAAGACGTCACGACGGTTTATGTGGAGGGCTCGCTCACGGACGGTGGTACCTTAGAGTCCATGTGGCGGGCGGGAGACAGCCCCCCCGACAGCTTCGTCGTCGACGACGGCCACGCGCGGGAGACGAGCATCATCACCGTCATCCAGAGCTACGCGGAGCGGGACCCCGAGTTCGCGGCGCTCGTCGCCCGGAACGACCGCAACGCGAACGGCATCCCCGACGACAACCTCAAGCAGATCTACGACGCGCTCCTCGCGTCGCCCGCGCGCGACCAGGCGCTCAACTACATCACCGACGATTACACCTCCGCACGCGTCGAGTACGCGGTCGAATCCGACGCCAGTCAGGCCGACGTGACCGAAGACACGCGCGCGGTCGCCGACCGCTACCGCACGGAAGCGACCGCGACCGGCAACGTCGTGATTCTGAAGGCCGTCTCGGACGTCATCGCGCAGTCGGCGTTCATCAGCCTCGTGCTCGCGCTCGGCGGCTCTGCGGCCTTCCTCATCATCGTCTACGCCCTGCTCGAAGGTCGGCCCTCGCTCGGGATTGTGAATCTGGTCCCGATCATGGTGACCGTCGCCGGGATCGCCGCGACGATGCGGTATCTCGATATCCCGTTCAACGTGATGACCGGAACGATCCTGTCGATCGGGATCGGCCTCGGTATCGACTACTCGGCGCACCTCGTCCACCGGTTCGCCGAGGAGTACGACGAGGGCACGGACGTCTTCGTCGCGCTGACCGATTCGGTGCGCGGGACCGGTGGCGCGCTCACCGGCAGTATGCTGACGACGGTGACCGGAATCGGCGTGCTCGTCATCGCGATTACGCCGATTCTCGGACAGTTCGGGCTCCTGACCGGGGTCTCGATTCTGTACTCGTACGTGGCCTCGCTTGTCGTCTTACCGCCGGCGCTCGTCGTCTGGGCGCGCCTCGTCCACGGCGAAAACGCAGAGACGACCGAGCCGGCGGGCGGCCCGGACGGCGCGGGCGGTGCGGTGTGACCCCGACGACGTTCACGCGCTGAAAGCCGTCGGCGGCGTCGCCGTATCGAGACGGAACGGACGCCACACGCGGCCGGCAGACCGCCGGCACGCCGGGGGCTCGAAACGAGGCGTCGGGCGCAGTCGCGGGAGACCGGGATTTTTTTCGCCCGGTGAGTAACAGACCAGACTATCTATGAACGTGTTCTGCTTCGGAGCAGGGAAGGCTGGGGGGAGAGTCGTCGAACAACTGCTGCAGTACGAGCGCCAGCTGAAGGCGGATTTCATCGTCGGCGCGGCGGCGTGTGACACGACCGCCGCGGACCTCGACGCCTTAGAGCAGGTCCCCGAAGACGCGCGCGTGCTGTTCGGCACGGCCGAAACCAACGGGGAAGGCTTCGAGGGTGACGCCGCCGGTGGTACCGAAGCCGCCAAGAAGGAACACCGGCAGCTCCTCGAACCGACCGACGATGCACCGATCGCAGCGAGCGACGCCTTCGTCGTCTGCGCCGGTCTCGGCGGCGGGACGGGTGGCCCAACTGCCGCGGTCATCGCCGAGCGGCTCTCCGAGATGTACGACCAGCCGGTCTACGGTGTCGGCGTCTTCTCGACGTCGACGACTGATCCACAGCGCGCTTCGAACACGCTGCGGTCGCTCCGCCGACTCGTATCGACCACGGACCACGTCTTCGGGTTCGACACCGCCTCGCGAGTCAAAGAAGAGCCGGTGTCCGACGAGACGTACGACACGCTCAACGCGGAACTCGCGCGCCGCCTCGGCACGCTGTTCGCAGCGGGCGAGGTTACGACCGCCGACGACGTCGGCGAAAGCGTCGTCGATGCCTCCGAGATCATGAACACGCTCCGCGGCGGTGGGCTGGCGACGCTCGGGTATTCCGAACGCCCGCTCCCGCCGCGCGATACGAGCGTTCGCGGGCGTCTCAAGCGTCTCATCGGCGACGACACCGAATCCGTCGACCAGATTGACTCGCTGAACCGCATCACGACACAGACCCGAGAGGCCGTCCGCGGACAGTTGACGCTCCCCTGCGATATCGGGACGGCATCGAGAGGCCTGCTCGTGATTACCGGGCGGCCGGCGTGGCTCAATCGCGATGCGATCAGCCAGAACCAGGGCTGGCTCGAAGACCAGACCGGGAGTTTGGAGGTTCGAAACGGCGACGACCCGCGGCCGGATGCGGACGCGCTCAGCGTGTTGGTCGTCCTCGGCGGGGTCGCCCCGCCCGAGCGGCTGACTGCGCTCCAAGCCGTCGCGGACGGTGACGACACGAACGACGACTGAGGTCGCTCGCCGTCGTTCGGCAGGCGGGCGCATCGGGAACGCCGACGAGACGAGACGAGACATCGCGGGGCGATACGACCGACGGGTACGCGGTCGACGCGTCTGTCGATCCCATCCAAAGACACCGTTAAGTACGGTTCGACACTATCTACGCTAGACCCCTCGCGCGGACGACTCCAGAATTCATGACCTACTTCTCGGATTCAGCAGACACAGATCGCCATCAGACACAACAGGCCATCCTCGAAGCGACGCACCAGGTCTTACTTGAGTCCGGTTACAGCGGGATTTCCATCTCGCGAATCGCCGACCGAGTCGGCATTAGCAAATCGGTCATCTACCATTACTACGACAACAAGGAGTCGTTACTGGCGGAACTCTTAGACGCCGTGCATCGACGGTTCCTCGCGAAGATATTCGAACAGGAGGACACGACGCCCCGCGAAGAGCTCGAACGGTTTCTGACGCTGTTCGTCGCAGCGCCGTCGCTGAGTTGCCAGCCGGAGACCGAACTGACACAGCTCGCAAAGGCGTTCGTCGAACTGCGAACGCAGTCGATTTCGAACCCGGATTATCGCTCGATTTTCACCGAGTCGGAAAACAGGGTCAAACGACGGCTCACAGAGACCATCGAAGCGGGAATCGAACAGGGGGAGTTCAAGCCGGTGGACCCAGAGCGAACGAGCGAACACATCATCACGTTCGTCGCTGGGATCCTGTTTCGGCAAGCGACGACCGACTCGGTCGACAGCGAGGCTCTGTACGACGAGGTCCAACAGTTCCTCGCCGACCGAATCTACGTCTGACGAGCGTCTCAGCGTGGTGGCGAATCTGGGTAGCGGGATATGAGGCTCTGTTGAAGTCCTCATCTACTGATAGTTTTCCGAGGCCGCGCTGAATACAGGGCGCATATGTTGCACGAGACGGGGGCTCAGTTTGATGTTGTATTCCTGTGATTCTCACCTAACTTGCGCCGGGTGATGACGAACGAAAGAGCGAGAATACTCGCTATTTCTGCCCCGATTGCCGGGAGAACCTGCCACAGTGGGGTTGGTTCAGAGAACCCAGGTCTCGGATACAAGACTGCATCAAAGTAGCCAAAGCGATGAAGCGTCATGAACAACAACGCGGTTACGCCGACTAATGCGAACACAGTAACGAGGGCCTGAAGCGTCTTGTTCAGTGAGTTCTTCCGAGTCCACAACAGCCAAAACGACGAACCGGTAAGCGCGACTCCGGCGAGTATGAAGTCGGGTGTTGTGGAGGGTGGAACCACGTCACCAAGAGTGACTGTATCCTTATCGACTTTTTGGGAAATCCTGAGAGAAATTGAGTTGGCTCGTGCTGAACTCACACTCTACGTTCAGCTCGGGTGTTGCGAAACCAGTTGAGATGACCACATCGAGAACTGCGTCTGTGCGGTCAGTCAATCAGTTCGTCCGGTGCAACACCACCGTGATCAAGCAACTCTCCGTCGAAGGTAACCATGGTTGCATCAACATCGTTCGCTAATGCGAGAAGCACGCAGTCCATTGTATAGAGTAGATTGTCTTGCTGTAATCCATACGCTGCAACCTGGTCGCTGATTTCGGGCGCGTAGATGTCCACGCTACTGTAGATGTCTGATAACACTGCCTCGACTCGATCTTGCTCAACACGCTTCTTCTTTGTCATCACTGACCGAATCTCCATGAGGTTTAGAATAGAAGTACAGAACTCGTGGTCCTCGTTGAGCAACTGTGTCGCGATTTTGCCACGACCCGGTTCGTCAGTTAAACTAGCGATGAAAACGTTTGTATCGACGAAGACCTTCATTCTCGTCTTCGTTCGTCACGTACCGCCGCAACAGAGTCGATGTCCACGTCTGCAAGTCGGCCAGATAGGAGGTCGCCAAGTCGTAGTCGTGGTTCGTCGTTATCAGACGATTCGTCGATCCAATTCGGCGGCGTTGCGTAGCTACCCATTGCCGGTAATTGCGGACGTGCCTGTAAATCATTTTCTCTGTGGGAGGGTTCGACTCCCCAACCTCGGCTAGACTATTCTCGATTTGCTGAACTCCCCCTCTAAGTCTTGCACGACTTTTCTGACAGCGTTCGGGGAGGTCTCTGTGGCCGTGTTGAACTCAGAGCACGAGTCGGTCAGAGATTTCGTCCAGCAAAGAGCCTCAATCGTCGTCGGCAGTGTACGCTCCACCACGACGCTTGATTCGAGATACGGAGGAGACGATGCGGGCAGACCTGGCTGGGTGAGAGCCGTCTACGTCGAAGCGGCGATACGGCGGGGAGCAGCGGACGGGAGACGGCGGGCGTTTAGTCGTCTCTGACCCACCGGCGGCCGGTGAACAACAGCGCAGTCACCACGAGACCACCGAAGAAGCCACTGAGCAGGAACGTCGATGAGTTCGAGGGGTCCGTACTACCGAGGTTCACGGTGAGTGCGTTCGCGCCCGAGGCGGTTGTCGACGAATCGAACTGGACCGACTGCGTCGCCCGGCCGGTCGTCTCGCCGACGTCGTACGTCGCGGAGACCGTTGCGGTGTCCGACGGGCGCTCGTTGACCTCGACGACGACCGTCTCCGAGGTCGCGGCGGCGACCGACCGAAGCGAGGTCGTCGGCAGTGCCGACCGGTTCGACGCGCCCGAAATCACGACGTTGTCGATGGGTGCGTTCCCGTGGTTGGTGACTCGATACCGAACGGCAACCGAGTCGTTTTCCTCGAAGGCGGTCGCGTAGACCGACACGTCGTCCCGGAGCGGCTCGACCTGCATGGTGTCGAACGCGTCGACGGTTTCGCCGTCGTTGTAACGGAGCGTCGCCTTGAGCGCGGTCTCGCCCGCCTCCGACGGTTCGACCGTGAACTCGTAGGTCGTCGAGTTCTCCGCGGCGAGGACCGGCGTGAGCGCGGTCTGAGCCTGCATCCCGCCGGTAACCGAGTCGAGTCGGAGCGACAGGTCCGTCAGCGCCTCGTCGTCGCCGTTCGACACCGTGACCGCCACGGTGGTGTCAGTCTCGGCGACCGCTTGGCGGGTCTCGATTTGGACCCGCGGCGGAACTGTCGTCGACGTGCTCGGTTCCGAGACCGTGACGAACACCGGATGCTTGAGGTGGACGATTTCCGACGTCGCACCATCGGAGCCGTAATACCGACCGCGGACGTGTACGGTCAGTCGCTTATCACCGGCGGTGGCGAAGCGCGCACTAATCGGCACTTCGGCGGTATCGCCGGCACCGAGAACGCCGATTTGATTCGCCTCGCTGTGTTTCGTTCCAGAACGGTCCTCCACCGTCACCTCCGTGATTTCGAAACTGCCGCTTCCGGAACTGGAATGACTAATTGTCGGGGTTATTATAATACGGTCGCCGGTTTCCGGTTCGTCGTCGGACACGCTCACCCCGGTTACTGCGGTATGCGCGGGTGACGCCGTCGCACCCCCCACTGCACTTCCAACCGTGAGTAAACAAATAACCGTTACTAATCCAACTAATACACCGTTCTTCGGGTCGAATTTCGATGTCATGCGAGTTTTAGGCTCGCCTAAATAGATAAAAATGCGTCGATTTTTAGGTCTGCCTAATACAGCGAGTAGGAGGGTCAGTGGGCAGGAACAGGAATTAATAGTCATCTGATATAATAGAGCTGTCCCGCCGTCAGCGACGAATTGTGCTAGAAAGATAGCTCAAGGAAAGAGTCGACCAGTTTGCCACTCCCAGACCAGTTCCGACCCCAACCAGACGACCAGCCAGACCGTTGCGAGGACGAAGACGAGGGCGGTAATCGACAACAGGTGGAGCGGCCGCGTGACCGCGAGCAAGAGCGGATAAAACAGAAACAGTACCGCCGCCACCGCGCCGAGGCCGATCAGACTACAGACGTACCGCTCAGTCGCGTCGATCTGTGCGGGCTGGACCACTTGCTGTGTCGGTTGGTCGTCGTCAGGCACGCCCCCATGTTGGTTGTACATCTGTTATCCCCCTACATGGATACTACATCAACAATTATTATAAATTTAGCGTCGTGGCGACACGACAGGCGACGAACAGTTGTCTGACGGAATCTTGATTAGAACTGTCCGAGTGGACTGCATGATGCCACTGTCAAATTCGCCGGACGAACCGGCGGCCGATCGGGCACAGTCTGGCTCTCGCGACGGGGTCACACGTCGACGAGTGCTGCAAGCGTCGGCCGGAACGGGGGCGCTCCTGCTCGCGACGGGGACGGCGGCCGCGAACGGCAAAGGCGGCCAAGCGATCGTCAAGGAAGACGAGTACTACCCGGACGAGTCGTTCGTCATCCTCGAAGTCGAGTCGTGCGATAACCAGACGCCTGACGGTTCCTGTCGCGACGATTCGCTTCCGTTCCGGTGTGAGGGTCAAGGCGGACGGTTCCCCCCGGGCAAAGGCGGCGCGCTTCCGTTCCCGTGGTGGAACTTCAAATACGAGAGCGGCCCGCTCGAAGGGGAACTGCTTCGGATCTATACGCGGGACAACAGCATCGACACGGACAGCACCTACCGCTGGACCCGAAAGGAAAAGGACTGCCCCGAGACGCCCGACTACTACCAAGTCGGGTTCGCTCGCGACTAGTACCACGGACCGTTTCATTCGGACACCTTGGACCGAGTCTCATTTCGACTGCCTCAAGCCGACTGGATGTCAGATCTCCGCGTTTTCGTGTAGAAGAAATATCAGCGCCTCGGTTCGAATTAGAGCGCACCGAGAAGACACCACATAAGAGGTAGACGGTCTAGAAACACTTTTTAGATTAGATTAGCTATTAGACATGATGGTTGGGTTGTACGATATCATACGTCGCGGTACTCGGAACGTACCCGGACGGGGAACGACCGATGAGTGGGGACGCCACAGCGATGAGTGAGCAGTCAACGTTCGTCGAACAGACCAAGGTCCACCTGTACAAGGCGCTCGAAACCGAGGACCCCGACGAGAAGAACTTCCACCTCCGGAATGCGCTCCAACTCTGTGCGTGGGACGAGGTGACCGAACGAGCGGAACAGAACGACGCCGACTGACGTCTTTCTCACCGCAGCCACATTAGTCTGTATACCAAGGGACTCGCTTGGAGACGGGTCGGTGACCTTACCGTTTCTTCGTCTCCGGTGTGGAAATAGTCGCGTTGGTAGTTCGAACAATAGTATCAATAGTATAATATAATTCAGATATATATTGTTTCCATACATGAATTACAGTAATCTGAGTCGGTGGTTTTTGTTCTGATATCGTATGTTAGTCGAGTTATTATGCTTCATAGATTACTTATTCCAGTTTTTTCCATATGATTGCAGGATACTAGGTGTCAATATAAAGTGGCGATATAGACGGCCCCAATTTTACTAGCTGAACAGAATATATCTGAATCTGATTATTTGCGTCCGCGTGGGTGCGCTCACAGCAGCCGGAGCGGCGTCACGGAGGGCCACGGGACAGCCGACCCCGTCACGAACGCCACGGCAGTCCGCGCACGTCGTTCAGCAACTACTCACTTGAGGCGAGCCAGTTCGGTGGCGAATCGCGATTTTGGCTCCGGGTCCGTGATAGCCACAGACCACTGAGAGAGACTGTCTGCCTGCTGTGACAGTCGCTCAATCTGTCTTTAATAGCACTCCCACCGAATGAGTGGGTAAGCCCCACAGGCAGATCGCACACGGTCGACAGGCGTCGCACCCGATTTCGCGGCTCGACCGCCATCGCCCGCCGGTCACCCCCTGTCCGGGCACAGGACATTCAAATGCAACTCACAACCCTCTTCAAAGACGAATCCGCCGTCTCACCGGTCATCGGTGTGATTCTGATGGTCGCGATTACCGTCATCCTCGCGGCCGTCATCGGCACGTTCGTCCTCGGCCTCGGCGACCAAGTCGGTGACACGTCCCCACAGGCGAGTTTCAGCTTCGACTTTGACAACGACGTATCCGACACCGACACCGACGCCCAGCTCGTCATCACGCACGAATCCGGGACCAGCATCTCGGCGGACCGCCTCACCGTGTCCGTCGACGGAACCGGCGTCGCCGCCGATACGACCGACGATTACTCGTTCAGCGATGATTTCCCGACGACCGTCGGAGCCGGTAGCTCCGCGACGGTCGTGAAGAACGCAACCGGGGACGCCGTCTGGGACGGCGAGTCCATCCGCGTCGTCTGGACCTCCGAATCCGGATCGAACTCTGCCACCCTGCACTCCCAGACCGCACCGCAGTAACCACGCCGTCATCGCTTTTCTTCGTCGAATCGAGACGCCCGTCGGAACGCGAGACAGTTCACACAGTTGTTCTAACACCGATATGGTCGTTATATCTCTCCGGCTGACAGTCGCTTTTCCGTGAGATACCGACACACTGGTAGCCGACCAGAACAATCTAAATGCCCTGTAAGACCTAACATACCCTCAGACAAGTAAGAGGCCAAACGCTTTATGAGTGTGCTTTCGTCTATCTGATAGTACGCGTCAACTCGGAGTGTGTAGGCTTGCCGCCCCTCGCAGGCACACCCGATAGCGATACGGAGGAATCCAGTAAATGAGCACGAAATCCCAATCAGAACCCCCCGTAGACGCTCCACAGCAGGGAGCGACGAACGGGCAGTCTGCCTCGGACATCCAACTTAGCGGAGACGAACTACTCCTCTCGGCGGACAGTGAGGTCACCCCCACCCTCTCGGTCGTCATGCCCACCCTCAACGAAGAAGGTGGCATCGCCCAGTGTATCGAGTGGGTCAAAGCCGCCCTCGAAGACCTCCAGGTCTACGGCGAGGTCGTCGTCGCCGACAGCTCGACCGACCGCACGCCCGAGATCGCCGACGAAAACGGAGCCATCGTCATCGAACCCGACGGCAAGGGCTACGGCTACGCCTACCTGTACGCCTTCGAGCGCGTCCGCGGCGACTACATCGCCATGGGCGACGCCGACTGCACCTACGACTTCGAAGAGCTTCCCAAGCTGTTGAATCTCGTTCGGTCGGGCGAGGCCGACATGGCCATGGGCTCGCGGCTCGAAGGTGAAATCCTCCCCGGGTCGATGCCGCCGCTGCACGAACACGTCGGGAATCCGCTGTTGACGAAGTTCCTGAACGTGTTCTACGGCGCTGGGGTGAGCGACGCGCACTCGGGGATGCGCGTGTTTAGTCGCGAGGCCTGGGAGACCATGGAGTGTTCGTCGACGGGCATGGAGTTCGCCTCGGAGATGATCATGGAGGCCGGCGCGAAGGATTTAGAGATCGCTGAGAAGCCGATTACGTACCATCCCCGCGAGGGCGAGGCGAACCTGGAGAGTTTCCCCGACGGCTGGCGACACGTCCGGTTCATGCTCGTGAACGCGCCGGGGTACCTGTTTTCCGCGCCTGGGTTCGGGCTTTCGGTGATTGGGGTGTTGTCGCTCGTGCTGGCGTGGAGTGGCCTGGAGCTCGGTGGCGCACAGTTCGGGATTCACACAGGGATTGGCGGCGGGTTGTTGACCCTCGCTGGGTTCCAGTTGATGCTGTTCGGGGCGTTCTCGACGGTTTCGTCTGACCCGGTTCGGGGGGCTAGCGATCCGTTTACGACCTGGTTCACGAAGCGGATTTCGTTAGAACGAGGGGCGACGATTGGGTCTGTCGTGTTGCTCTGTGGGCTGGCCTACGGTGGGTTCTTGGCCGTTACGTGGGTTTCGAGCGGCTTTAGTGCGCTTCCGATTGCCGTTGCTGACGTCGTTGCGACCGTGGCTGTCGTGGTCGGGTTGCAGATGGTCTTTGGGTCGTTCCTGTTGGGGTCGGTTGGGGAATAACCCGACAACTCTTCTCTCGTTGCGTTCCCATCAAATACTGAAAACGCGTTTCTTTTGCGGTTCTCAATCGAGCGCTTGGGATATCGTTTATCAGATACCCACCATGATAGCTATAATCGATATATAATCAAGATTTTACTCTTTTGACTCACATCTTGACCTCGAAGTAGATGACTAACCATCACCAGACTAATCAGCAATTCCCTCTTTGCTAATACATATTGTTGCAAAACACTCTCGTATTGAAGACGGTTATTTAATAATAGACCTCTTACACAGCTTCCGATGGAATGCAGAACTCAGGCGGAGACTGCTAACCTGACTGATGAGCTATAATTGTGTGCTCATATCTACGAGCAGGTAAACAACCAAAATTAGTCACACACTCAAATTTGAGAATGTTAGTTTGTTTGGATTATTTTGATTCACAATGGTAGTGTATATTCTCTCAACTAATAGTTATTTTGATGAACAAATGGCAATAACTGCCCATGGGAAAGTGTTTTCAAAATAAGGATTAGAGAATAGATTGATGACTAATGCTGGCAACAATGTTATTGATACATCAATAGGTGCCCTCTCCTATGTGACTCACCGTCTCAAGTACCACACTACCCGTGGGGTGTTTGAGGCATATCGGCGGTTCCAGGGCATTCCTCAGCAGAGGCCGCTTATCCACGAGTTCGTAGAAAATGACGATTTCTTGTTAGTCATTCTTGACGCATGTCGGTTCGACATCTTCCACGACCACATTGGATCCCACTTGGAAGGGAAAATTCAGAATGTATGGGCCTCTGGCCGGTGGACTGCCGAATATACACAGCGGACATGGACGCGTGACGATGACCTTACGTACCTGTCATCAATGCCAGTAGTCTCGGATTTCTATTTCGACTTACGTGAGATGGATTATCGGCCGACAGAGCATATTCGTCGGCTCATCCCGTTGTGGGAGACCGACTGGAACGCCGCATGCGGAACCGTTCCCCCTGAACGAGTTACTGATGCCGCCCTTGCCCATGTATCTGAGCCGGATGCGACACGTGTGGTTGCTCACTATTCGCAGCCACATGCGCCCTACATTGGAGCGACAGAGATACTCCCTTGGGACGAAAACCCCGACGAGATGCGGTCCCTACTCAAAAACGACATCGACCGCCCCACACAACGAATTTACAGACGCATCCAACAGGAAGAGATTTCCGAGGCGAAACTTCGGCAGGCGTACCGGGACAATCTCGAACGGGTGCTTGAAGAGGTTGTCCGGCTCGTTCGCCGTGTCGATTGCCCGGTTGTGATCACAGGTGACCACGGAGAGCATCTTGGCGAACGCGGAAGGTATCTCCACGAGGAAGATTCACTACTCATCCGACAAGTGCCGTGGTTCGTCATTGATGACGATGAGACAGGGAAAGAGTCTATCGAGAAAGACTACGAGGTCCGATCAAAACCTCGGCGAGACTCGCCATCAGAAGCCGTTACAAAAAAGCTGGCCGATCTCGGCTATACGTGATCACAGTCATTTATTGCATCTTAAATGGAGTTTTTAGTCTGGATGCGTGAATATCTCCGAGCGCTATACCGTCGTCTAACGGCTGGTGGATCAACTAAGCAGATGGCCATCCAGAGCGGTATATGGGCTGCCGGAATCAACGTCGCCGACCGTGCCCTCCAACTCCTCAACGTAATCATTCTAGCTCGAATCCTCTCACCGGAGGCATTCGGCCTTCTCGGAGTTGCACTGCTAGTTCTCGGAGCTCTTCAGCAGTTTTCGAATTTGGGATTCGATTCGGCCCTCGTCCAGCATGAGTCTGATAATATCGACGAATATCTCAACACGCTGTGGCTCATGAAAATTGCCCGCGGTGCAGTTATCGCCACGATCACGATTGCATCGGGACCACTGCTCGCCCAAGCATTCGGAGAACCAGAAGCAGCTGGAATCATCCAAGTAATCGGCTTCTCACCCCTGCTGCTCGGCATTCAAAACCCAGCCATTGTCTATTTCCAGAAGGACCTCCATTTTCACAAAGAGTTCATCTACAAAGTCGGCGGGCGCACAATTGACATTCTCGTTGCCGTCGCAACCGCTCTTGTGTATCAGAGTGTTTGGGCACTTCTCGCCGGATTGCTCGCCGGACGAGTTGTCATGGTGATTCTGTCATATGCTATCCACGACTATCGTCCGGGGATTGAATTTAACAGAGAGTATGCCGGCGAGATGTTTGAGTTTGGAAAGTGGATGTTTGCCTCGGGGATACTCGTATTCCTATACGGACAAGGAGACGATGTCTTTATCGGATGGTTCTTTAGCGCGTCCGCACTTGGACTCTACCAACTTGCGTATCGCTTCTCGAATGCTCCCGCAACTGAGGTCACCCAAGTGATCTCTCGTGTTGCATTCCCAGCGTTCTCAAAGGTCCAAAACGACACCGCTCAACTTCGCGAGGGGTACTTTCGAGTTCTTCATCTGACGACCATCGCCGGGTTCCCGATGGCGGCCGGAGTTATCGCTATTGCTCCGCAATTCGTCCTAGCTGTGCTCGGTGAGCAGTGGGAAGCGGCGATTCCAGTGATGCAAGCGCTCGCGTTTTGGGGGGCAATTCGGTCTTTCGGTGCATCGACGGGAGCGCTTTTCAAAGCCGTTGGCCGGCCCGAGATTGGCACCAAGATCCAGGCGCTCAAGGTCGCGATTCTCGTGGTTGTGATTTATCCCGCAGCCACGGAGTTCGGACTGCTCGGTGTCGCGGGGGCAGTTGTCGTAAACGCGGTTCTCGTTCAGCCACTCGTCATCTATATGGTTATAGACGTGACCGAAGCGTCACTGTCGCGGCTGTTGTTTTTGCTCATGTGCCCGCTCACAGGTAGTGTCATAATGGGTCTTGCTGTAATTGGGCTTGATCGGATGGTTATCACTGGTACCGGGGTTCTCCAACTTGGTGCGCTTGTAATTATCGGCGTTGTAATCTACATCGGCGTGATGCTCGGGATCGAAAATATATCGAGGTACGAATTTTCATCGTTGGTCTCGACGTTCCGAGGAACTATTTGATAAGTGAAATTAACCCGCCAGAAAGAGCAAAAATACCACCATCA
The DNA here is from genome assembly GCF_000730175.1 of Haloferax sp. ATB1. Lineage (NCBI taxonomy): Archaea > Methanobacteriati > Methanobacteriota > Halobacteria > Halobacteriales > Haloferacaceae > Haloferax > Haloferax sp. ATB1. Next base: position 53,397 of record NZ_JPES01000088.1, read on the forward strand.
ATAGCGTCACAGGTAGAGACCGGGCATACTGAACTTGTAACTCTCTTCGTGCAGATTGCATTTGGTGGAAGCTTTATTTATTCGAAAGGTAATGTCGATGTATGAACATTCTATATGTGGTCAACACGTGGCCCAAGCTCTCTGAGAGCTTCATACTGAATGAGGTTGTGGAATTGTCCGACAGAGGGCATAACGTTGCAGTCTTTTCGATTAATAAAGGTGATTCAGAGATACAACACACAGAATTTAGTCAGAAGCAGATCACAGCGGGATATTCAACGGCCTCTGAGTTACATCCAAAAGACCTTTTTCGTGCAAGCTCACTCGGAAAGCACCTTATCCCAACTTTAGAAACAGCACAAGGATTGGCCTCAGAACCACGTGAATTGGCAAAGGGTTTAATTAGAGGCGCAGAAATCCAATCATTTATTGATGCGCTAGAGTGGTGTCCTGAAATTATCCATGCGCACTTTTTAGCATCTCAGTCACTAGGGGCGCAATTCGCAGGTTCGGCGCTGAATATTCCAACAACGACAACAGCCCATGCATATGACATATGGCGAGATGATATGAACGACTCACTTTCGGAACGTATGTCCTCTCTTGACCGGGTTCTCACTATCTCTGATGCCCATCGTCGTTATCTGCAAAACCGCACACACACACACGTTCAGGTTGTTCATTGTGGTATTCGCTCTGAAAAATTCACACCAACAGATGAAACAGTCACGAACCGCTTCGTGACTGTCTCCAGATTTGTTGAAAAGAAAGGACTGGCGTACGGGGTTGCAGCAATCTCTGAGCTTGTCTCAGACTATCCAGATATTGAGTGGCATATCATTGGAGGAGGGCCGAATGAGGAGGAGATCCGATCAGCAATCGAATCATTTGGGATATCTGATCACGTGACACTGCTGGACCATGTGACAGACGATGAACTAATAAGCGAGTTAGATGCTGCAGAATTCTTTTTATTGCCATCTGTTGTCGCCTCTAATGGGGACCGGGACGGAATTCCGGTTGCTGCTATGGAGGCAATGGCAATGGAAACGGTCCCAATTCTCGGTCGAGTTAACAGCACGACAGAACTAATTAATCACAGTTCAAATGGATTTGTAGCAGACACGCGTTGTGGAAAAATGGTGTCCCCCAGATTCATTGAAATAATTCGGTCAGCTATTGAGTCAGATACTAGTACAATTGGGGCACGTGCTCGTGAGACAATCGTCTCTGACTTCAACATAAAAAACACTGTTGAGAATCTTGAAGATATATTCATTGACATTTCAAAATGAATTTGTGAGAATAGCTTTTGAATTCTATTTGAGATATGAAGCACACTATTACTCACCAAGGCTCTGTTGAATTCCTCTAGCAGTGACATTGAGGAGAAGGATTCTTCTCCCGGGATTCACCAGATACAGTTGGAAACTAGCGTCTCAGCAAATCGCCAGATGGCGAGAGAATTTCAACAGAGCCCTCACCAATTAATTGCGTCTCAGGTCCCCCACAACTACTTATACTTGGGAATTCCTACATGTATGTAGATTGGCTCTAAAATGAGCGATTCGAATCCATTAGTTTCGTATGTTGTTGCAACATATAACCGAAGTTCTGAACTTGAGAGGGCAATCAAGAGTATATTAAAACAAAGATATGAGAATTTTGAGATAATAGTCATCTCGAATAGCACATCAGGACCAGAAGAAAAATTTGTGAAAGGTGGAGAGTTCGACCTAGAAAAGGTCAGGTACATACACAAACCCGTCCGAATGGGTGTCATAAATGCTCGAAACCTTGGTTATCAACTAGCAGATGGAGATTATATAGTAACGCTTGATGATGATGCAATATTATCTGACCCCCAATTAATTGCAGACATTGTAAATGATTTTGAACAGGATGATGACTTAGGTATTGCAGCTCTACATGTGGTAAATGCGAAAACTTTCGAAACTGAATTCCCACTTCCTGTGAGTGATTTAGAGAAGAAAGTACCATTTTTCCGTGCCCAAATGAGGCCTCCCAATGATCATCCGGAAAGCCCATCCAATACGACATTATTCACAGGTTGTGGAAACATTATTCGAAAAGAGCTATTTGAAAATGTAGGGTATTACCCAGATCTATTCGATTATGGTACCGAGGAGTTAGATTTGTGTTTGAGATCAATTGATTTTGGATATGATATTCGTTATTATCCTAACCATGTAGTCACCCATTTTGAGGATCCAAAGGGACGATTTACTGACAAGAAGGTGCTACAAGAAAATTTCACAAATAGAATTGCACTAGCAATACGGAACTTACCTGCTAGACTTATCTTACTCTCATTGTTCGTCTGGACTGGCCAACTCCTTTATCGGTCCCAATTTGACATCCAATTATTGATGAGCTCAGTGTTCGAGCTAATCAGCAATCTCCCCAAATTAATTCGACAACGAAATCCAGTAGACGAAAAAACGATAAAACTAGTGAACTCGATGGGTGGGCGAGCCTATTAATTTGATTTAAAACCTCGACACTAACCTCATCGCAACGGATACCGGTCTGACTTCTTTACACTCACCGTACGTACTGTCTATTCAAGATGTGTATCTTTTCCGTTCCTCAACCTCCCAAGTCCGATAAGCGTGTACCAAACCAGTATCGGAAAATCACTAAGATCGAGGTTTAATTTTATCAGCCATTCGATTGCTTCGCTAAATTCACCCTGTATCAAATATGATTGAGCTAAGTGGAGGCGGTGGTTTCGAACCACTTCATAACCAGATTGCTCTGCAGACCTTATCTCTTCTGAGAATTTATTGAAATATAACTTTTTTGCACCGTATATTTTATCTGCCGAAGGCCTGCCAGTCTCAAACTTATTCACTAACTTTTCATCGACATATGAAAGTTTATGGTTTTTCAAGACTCGGAGCATGAACTCCCAATCTTGGTGCCGATCGAACCGTTCGTCAAAACCATTGACCCTGCTCACAACGTCTGCAGTCAGTAACAGTGTTGACGTACCACCTAAATCAAACTGCATTGAGAGTATCTCTGGAATCAAGTCTTCTCCGCCCTCTCTAACGCCTCGATCTTGGCGCAGTTTGAACGCTCTCCGGATAAATGTTCTAATTCGTTTTGCTCTCCCCGATTGCTGATAGTCTATTCCACAATATACGCAGTCAGAAGTAGTGCTTTGAATCTTTTTCACTTGCTTACTGATTTTTTCTTTATTCCATGTGTCGTCAGAATCAAGAAATGCAATTAGATCGCCGCTTGCAGCGTCTATTCCCGTATTCCTTGCCGCAGCTCCGCCTCTATTTCGAATATGAGTACGAGACGTTATCTGTTCGCATTTATCCGTATACTTTTCAATAATTTTTTGAGTCTCGTCATTTGATGCGTCGTCGACTATGATAATCTCGATATCTGGGTACGTCTGTTCAAGAACACTTTTCACAGCTCTTTCTAGTTCTTCACTTTGGTTATATGTCGGTATTATTGCACTGACAAGCGACATGCATGCTAATTCACCTACTACGTGAAATATTTGTCGTTGAACCAAGCCTGAATTTAAAACAGCAATTTAAACAACAATCTGTTTGAGTATAGATCTAGTGAACACATATTTCGTTGATTAAAAGCATACAATTACCGAATAGAATTAATATAGGCGATGTTCAATATGGATGTATGGTGGAGCCTTCGAAAAAGAGTAATCAATATGGACTATCATATTGTCCTACATCAATAGCCTCCGCAGTTGACATCTGTCTATTTCTATCGAGATTTCGCCGACCATCATCAACTAAGACCCCATACCAATGATAGATAGAAAGATATTAGTCATATATTTTAATATATTAGCAGTAGCTGCTATTGGTCTATTAGTCCCTAAGGCATCAGTACCACATGGAATTGGTTACCTCCTCTTGATTAGTCTCTACTTCATCCCAATCATCACAGCAGTGCTAGCTGATCTGAAAAAAACTACGCATATCATTTTTCTCTTTCTCACTCCAATCTTCACGATGCTAATTGTAATTGATCCAGTCGAAATCGGGTTCTTTGGTTATGACCCATACTCGTACACAATCCCCGCGCATCTATCTTTTTCCAACAGTCAAGGGATTTCTGAATTCATGTCACTCACCACATCTTGGCCAGCTTTCTATGCATTGACGAATGTAATTGAAAGAGTAATTGGCCATTCGATTCTCGATGTAGGGAAGTACCTACCGTTAATTTCTGGTGTCACCCCAACAATGGTGTATCTTGCAGTATCTCGAAAAGTGCATACACGGACAGCATTTATATCTGCAATGGGTTTTGCCAGTACACGGTCACTACTACTATTTGAGGCCAAGTTTTTAGACGAAACACTCGCAATTGCCCTTTTCTTCACACTGACTTTTGTGTTGCTGATGGCTCAGAATCGACGACGTAGCATTCTCATTCTCCTGCTCTTAGGATCGATTACATTAACACACCACACAGTGTCGCTGTTTGCACTTTTATTTATAAGCGTATGGTATACTATTGGGTCAGTCACTAGCTCAAACATTGTTCCCTCACGCTTCAAAAACATAGAACTGAATGAAGTTGGACTACCTCCAGTAATATCCCTATTTGTGGGGATGTGTATTTTTATATTCATATTGGCATATTTTGTTCCAGATCTTACAAGGTGGGTTACTGTAGACTTGATCCAATCCATCATGAAAGGTGGTGGAGGGGGTGGAGAAGCATCAGGACGCATTGGGGAAGGTTCAAGCTCAATCCGCGGAGCGATTACAACGTCTGCAGTTGGGGTGTTAGGTGCGTTAGCACTAATTGCAGCTTACGGTACATTATCTAAAAGACAGAGACCATCGTGGGTAACTTCGTGGACTGTATTTGCTGGAATTATTGGTCTTCTATACTCAATATCTCTTGTGACAGGTAGAATTATTCCTCTGGATCCAATTCGGTTTCTGATAGTCTTTGTTCCGTTCTTGGTAGTTTCCGCTTTAGTTATCCTATGCAATTCAGAGATGATATCACGCCCAAACAGACGGACTACCCTCGCATCGATATTAGTTTGTGCACTCATTATTACACAATTGTTAGCGATTCCTCCACACGTCCTTGTTTCAGATCCCGAGTCAACGACCCTCTCTGAAGGACATTATACTTCTAGCCAGTTTACTGCAAGTGATTGGACTAGTGAGTACTATGATGGACAGATTGCGGTTTATGAACCTGGCTTGTGGGTGTCAAAAGGGAATTCAAATCTAACAGCAGTTGATGAATCAAATCAAACCTCTCTATTCGTCTGGCGAAATGAATCAATGGTAAAATTCAACCAATCAGAAGACAGGATTTATGATAGTGGAGATATTCGGTTAGTAACAGGACTTGACTGAGTCGCCTCAGTTAAGCTAAGAACCTACCACGTTCCATGATTAGCTATCGGTAAGTTGGTTTTTCTGCGAATTCCACAGAGATGGCTTATTCTCCACCAATTACCAAGTAAGGCCCTGATAGGTGAGTCCCTCTGTTGACACAACGGTATGCCTTCCATCAACAACAACCTGCTGTTCCATCTGATCAAATTCCTCGTCTAACACCTCAAACTCATCCCAGTCAGTACACACGGCACATGCAGAGGCATCAGCAAGTGCATCAACAGCGGAGTCCGCATACTCAATATCCGGGAAGTATTCGCGCATGTTGGTCGCCGCGACAGGGTCGTACGCGGCGATAGATGCACCTCGGTCCTTGAGACCCTCAATCACCGAGATTGCACGGGAGTTCCGAATGTCGTCCGTCCCCGGTTTGAACGCTAACCCGAGAACAGCCACTTTCTGCCCAGTGACATCGACGTGCTGATCAAGTAAGGACAATAATCGTTCTGGCTGTTTGTCGTTCACCTCGACCGCGGCTTCGAGAACAGGAGGTGTGTAGCCCTGCTGCTTGGCCGCGTGAATGATCGCGTTGGTGTCTTTCGGGAAGCAACTACCACCCCATCCAAGTCCGCTTCGGAGGAACTGTTCTCCGATACGGTCATCAAGCCCAATCGCGTCCGCAACCTCATAGGCATCGACACCGAACTCTTTGCAGATATTTCCGATGTCGTTGATCAGTGAGACCTTGGTTGCCAGAAAGCCGTTGTTGGCATATTTAATCATCTCCGCAGTCCGGCTGTTTGTCTCGACGACGTGGGGGTCAGTTTCAGCAATGAGTGGTGCAAACACCTCGTGCATATCTTCGAGTGCTCGGTCATTGTCCGCACCGAGAACGACTTTTTCGGGATTACGGAAGTCTTGAACTGCAGTCCCTTCACGGAGGAACTCTGGGTTCATCCCGATTCCCAGTTGTTCGCCCTCAACTTTCCCGCTCGCCTCTTCGAGTAGGGGTGTGATGACTTCCTCAGTCGTCCCTGGGACGACAGTGCTTTTCACAATAACTGTATGCCACTCGGATTTCTGTGCGAGTGTCTTGCCGAGTTGTTCTGCCCCGGCCTCCATAATCGAGAGATCGATTTCCCCATCGGCTTGCTGTGGTGTTGGGAGACAGAGGAACGTAACATCCGTCCCAAGGACATCGGTGTAGTCCGTGGTTGCCCGTAGTCGGCCCGTGCTGTCTTCGCTTGCATGCGCCGCAACAAGTTCGGGGAGGCCGTCCTCGTGAATCGGCGGCTCGCCCCGGTTGATTGCGTCGACAATCTCTGTGTCGATATCGACGTTGACGACTGTGTGACCGAGATCTGCGAAACACGCGGCGATTGTCGTTCCGACATAGCCGCTCCCGATGACAGAGAGTTCCATTACTCCGTGTGTCCCACGCAGGTCATATCAAATACTCGGAAAAAATGAAGAAACGGACGCACCAGCCAAGGTTGACCGGCTTCGCTTACTGTGCTTCAGCGACTTCGCCAGTCAATCGTTCTTCTGCTTCATCGCGGTCTTCGGGGTAGCCAATGTCGAGCCGCCAGCCATCGAGCCTGATTGCGTCGATTGTGCGTCCGCTGTGGATGAGCAAGTCGATCGCCTCACTAATCTCGTACTCGTTGCGGTTCGACGGCTGCACGAGATGACACGCGTGGAAGATCTCAGGTGTGAACGTGTAGAAGCCCGTCATCACTAAGTTGGACGGCGGGTCATCCGGCTTCTCGACGACGTCGGTAATCTCACCGTACTTGTTCGTGTCACAGACGCCGTACCGGCTTGCTTTCTCCCACGGGACTTCTTCAACGAGGAAGGCCGCGTCAGCTCGTTGTTCCTGTTGACGATTGACAACATCTGCGAGATTGGCGTTGAAGATGTTGTCGCCGAGCATCAGCATGAAGTCGTCGTTGATGTGCTCTTCGACTTCCAGAAGAGCATGAGCAAGCCCCTTTTGTTCTTGTTGGTGGGTGTAGGTGATAGGGAGCCCCTGGAATTCATCGCCGTAGTACTCGATGATTCGTTCTTTCAGATAGCCGACGACGACGACGAGTTCGTCAGCGCCGAGTTCAGCGAGTTGCTCGAAGCAATGGGTCAGGATAGGCTTATCGTCGACTTCGACCATTCCCTTTGGTTTATCTTCAGTAAGTGGACGGAGTCGGGTCCCCTCACCGCCGGCTAAAACGACTGCTTTCATACTGGCTAATTGTCGTTATTCAGTATAGTTCTTGTTGCATCTTATGGAGCCTGTGCAACCAACCGCAATAGAGGGGGTCATTAGTGAGATGCCCAGCTAACCAGCAATATGAACAGAATATCATAGAGATTCGGCCGTTGGTCGATGATCTATTATTTGGGACATTGGTTCAGTCACGCCTAGTACTGTTAGTAAAGTACACGATGGGTGCTAAAGCGAATTGAAATCAGATTATCAGGGGATGGCTTGTTTGTCAATTCGTCAAAACATATAATTTTGAATAGCTCATACACCCAGTAGAGACATATGGCAGATAATATTCGAAAAGTCGCGAACTATGCATATACGAGGTCTCCCATTGATTTAAGGAGAATAGTTGGGCCATTCTATTACAAGTACATGAGTAAAAGGGCGGACTGGTCTCACCAGAACCCTACAAACAGAGGTGAGACACAGACTGCAATCGACCATGTCTTGGTTATTGTGATTGACGCTCTCCGCCCAGACCATGTACCTAACTTGCCCGTAGATTTTTCAACTGCGATTGCACCTGCACCTTGGACTTTTCCTTCTGTGACTAGTATCCACACAGGAGAATATCCTCATGAACATGGAGGGACTGCTCAAGTGAGGGAAAGCAGCGACTATATGGTAATGCCTACACAGATTGAAACAGAGCACACAATTGCACACGAATTTGAGGTATCAGGTTTTAATACATATTTAGGTGCATCTTTCATAAACCCGTTTCTTGCTGCAAGAGGTTGGTACCAAAAAAATAAGTTGTATGGTGATGCAGATGCAGAGAGAGTAGTTGACGATTATATGGGGTGGAGAGGGAAGCAATCAAAGTCTTTTTCATATTTACACTTTGGTGATTTACATGCACCAATTAGTCCACCGGATGAATATTTGAAGAAATACAATGTGGATACTTCTTTGGAATACTACAATGATTGGTATAGAGGATATGATGGTTCAACTGAAGCATTGAACTGGAGGGACAATCGGTTCCAGCTCTATGCAGCAGCACTAAACTACCTCGAAGAGATTCTTCAGCCACTTATATCATCGATATCTGACAACACCCTCATAGTAATTACTGGAGATCACGGAGAAGCCTTCTACGAACATTGGGAAGAAGATAAAAATTTCACAGTTGCACCACATGCACCTGGTGCAGGACATGGAGGAACGCCGTGGGATATGGTTGCTAGAGTTCCGTTTGGGATTCACCATCCAACAAAGCAAGCCACCTATGAGGGGGGCTGGATCTCATTAAAAGATATCCCCAGAACATTACTGCACGGCGCTGGATTGCAGACTGATAGTTTTAACGGGAGAAGTGTATTCCAAGATATTCCTTCGGACCGACACGTAATTTGCGAGGGCAGTAGATATGGTACTGAAAGAAAGGCCGTTTACTACCAGGATTCTAAAATCATTCATTCTGAGGAGGATTCTGTCACGTTGAGCTTGAAAGTTAAGAGTGGATCTGGAGAAGAAATCACAGATCAAAATCACCACGAGGAGGAGTTAAAGAGCCACCTCCCAAACAGTGATAAAGTTGGTCAGATTGAAGAAACAAATGCTATGTTACAAGATCAGCTTGAAGCATTGGGGTATAAATGATTCACACTTAGTCTTAATCAGGTACAGATGGCTGCGAAGTCACATGACAATATTATGCACTCAGATAAGTCTCTGGTATATGTGAGTCAATTCATTTGCAGACGATTTCCAAGAGTACTGTGATTTGCATAGTTCCCTACCGCGAATCTGCTTATTTGAATGAGGTAATTCAGTAATGATGGTCTCTGCTAACGACTCAGGATCACCAACCTGAGCTAAACTACCCAAATCGTGATCCACTATCTGGTCTGAAACCCCGACAACCTCTGTCGTCACAACAGGAGTCCCACACGCAAGCGCTTCGAGAACCACAAGGCCAAACCCTTCCTGATCGGACGAGAGTGAAGGAAGCACGAATAGATCTGCGATATTATACGCGGTTACAAGATCTTCATCAGGAATATACCCAGTAAAATGAACAAATTCAGAGACGCCCAACTCAGATGCAAGAGATTCGTACTCCGGTTTTAGTTCACCGCCGCCACCAACAACAAGTCTCGGAGTCGTACCATCCCTCTCTACAAGGAGAGACATAGCCTCTAACAGCACGTCAAGTCCTTTGTACTCGTGAACGTCATCGAGGACACTTAAAAAGAAGAGATTGGGGGATTCATTCGAAAATCCGAGTCGTTCGACGTCTTTATCATCAACATCAATTGGTCGAAACGTATCGACGTCAACGCCATTGCTGTTCACCTCAACCTTCTCAGCATACCGATGGAGGTGATCTGAACTTTCTAAGTAGTCGGGTTGCGTAATCAGTATCTTGTCCGCCGCCGCGAGTGTGAACCGCAATGCGGTGTGGTTGTAAGCCGAGGCGACGTGATCAATCGAACCATTCCCAACAATATCGTTATGATAGGTGACGACAAGCGGTGTCCCCGTGATTTTGGCAGCGAGAGCACTGAAATCAGCAGTCCAAGGAGTCGGAATATGAGTGTGAATGATATCCGCCTGGCGTGCATGCTGCAGCACCGAAATCGGAAACTGCGGCATGATATTTGTCTGCGCAACTTTGCCAATATCATCTAATCTCTTAACGTCAACACCGTCAATCGTCTCCTCGTAAGCAGATTCTTCTTTGGCCTTCGCGCAAAGAACAGTCACTTCGTTCCCCAGTTCGACAAGTTCTTTTGACATGTCGTGCGTGTAAGATTCTACGCCACCGATATAGGGAGGAAACCGAACAGGCGTCTGAAGTATCTTCATTGTCAATTCCGTCTCCCGGCACATACACAATAGTTTCTTTTTTATCTTATCTACACGACAAATCGGCCAACACGAATGCTGGAAACCAACACAGACCGAGGCAGAATATGAATCTCGCCTTCGTCTCGAACGTCGTTTACCCCTACATAACTGGTGGCGCAGAAAAGCGCATCCACGAAATCGCCACCCGACTCGCACAACGAGGCCACGACGTCACCATCTACGGCCGGCACTTCTGGGACGGCCCGAAAGAGACCTCCCACGAGGGCGTTACCCTCCGCGCGGTCGCGCCCGAAACGGACCTCTACACCGACGACCGTCGCTCCATCACCGAAGCGCTCGACTTCGCCGCCCGACTCGCCTATCCGCTCGCCAAGCAGCTCCACGACGAGAACCACGACCTCGTCGTCGCCTCCGTCTTTCCGTACTTTCCCGTGCTCTCTTCGAAGCTCGCCGCCCTTGGCACCGACGTGCCCGTCGTCACGACCTGGCACGAAGTGTGGGGCGACTACTGGGGCGACTACCTCGGCATGCTCGCACCCTTCGGGAAGGTCACCGAACACCTCACCGTCCGAGTCCCCCAACATCCCATCGCCGTCTCGGGTATCACCGCCGACCGCCTCGCCGACATCGGCCGCGACAGGGACACAATCGAAGTCGTCCCGAACGGTATCGACGTCGACCAGATTCGAAACGCCCCACTGCCCGACGGGGACGACTCGTTCGACGTGCTGTTCGCCGGGCGGCTCATCGCCGACAAGAACGTCTCCATCCTTCTCGATGCGTTCGACCGCGTGGCCGACGACTACGACGACGTGACCCTCGGCGTCGTCGGTGACGGCCCGGAGTCTGACCGTCTCGAACAACAGGCGAGCACGTTGGACCATGCCGACCGCGTGAGTATGCTGGGCTTCCTCGACGAGTACGAAGACGTGCTGGGCCAGATGCGCGCCGCGGACGTGTTCGCCTCGCCCAGTACGAGAGAGGGATTCGGCATCACCTACGCCGAAGCGATGGCCGCCGACTGTACGGTTATCGGCGTCCAGCATCCCGAATCCGCAGCGAGTGAAGTCATCGGCGACGCGGGCTATCTCGCCGAGCCGACTGTGGATTCGGTCGCCGAGTCGTTAGACCGAGCACTCGCGGGGGAGACGCCACCGACCGAACCGACGAAACGCGCCGAAAAATACGGTTGGGATAGCGTCGCCGACCAGGCCGAAGTGGCGTATCGTCGGGCAGTTGACGGCAGTTGGTAGGTGCCAGTTTGATCCGAGAGACACACCACAGTCGTGAACACTTATCGGCTAACCTCCAAAGTAACATCTAATGCCCAACCCTTCACGTCGCCGGATTGTTGGTATCCTCGTCTTACTGGGGTGTCTGTTTGGACTCATGGTCTGGTTTGGGTCACTCGCTCCTACACCCGAAGTAGGTGCATACCCCGGCTCGGAAGAATTGGGCACAGACTACGATGCGTGGGTCGGCGACCAGGTGAGTCTCACAGGTACGGTCACCGATACTAACCCACTCACGATCAGCGCCGAGTACGGAGCTGGCGAACATGTCCGTGTCCGCGTCACCAACGCCGCTGTCGATGCACAACAGGGTGACAGTCTCTCAGTATACGGCGTCGTCGAACCAGACCGGACAATCCGTTCGTTGAACGCCTACACCGTCTCGCCGGCGAACTATCTATACATGTACGCAGTTTCGTTCCTCGCTGGCCTGTGGGTGCTTGGTAGAATCATTCGGTCATGGCGTCTCGACGAGACGTGGTCACTCGTGCCGCGAGAGACTCCACTTGGGATTCGTGACATTGCACCCCGACCCAAGCATACGGAGGACCACGATGCCTGATCTGCTCGCACACGCCCTTCTTGCATACACAATTGCCACGCTCGCCTCGTGGCGCTACGAGTGGATTTCGCGTCCGTACGTCACCGTTGTGATGGCCGGGGCGTTCATCCCAGACATGACCAAGATCATGTTACTAATTCCGAGCGCTCAGGTTGAACAATTGCTTGGAACTCCGTTTGACTGGACTGGTCTTCACACAGCCGGTGCTGCCTTGTGTTCGGTCCTCATTGGAGTTCTTCTTGTCTCTGAGTCAGAGCGCCTCCGCGTCTTCACGCTCCTCTCAGTAGGTGCTGCGTCGCACCTCATCGCGGACGCCTTTCTGTTGAAACCGACTGGATTGTCCTATCCACTCCTTTGGCCGCTTACTCGAATCCATCCACCAACTCCGGGCTTATACCTGAGTACGGACTTCGAACCGGCACTTATCCTCGGGATGGTTGCACTCATCGCCTACAGTGTTACCCGATTCAAGACCGATCAAGGGCGTTCGTAATTCAGTCTCTTACTGGTCTACTGGTTGTTGATCTCCTGCAGTTGTTCACCTACACCAGGCGACGAGACGTAATCGATTCACTTTCACCGAATCACGAAGCAGAGACCGGACACCCCTCGCAACGAGTGACAAGATCGACTGGGAACCTGCGCTATCAGACACCCTGAGTAAACTAGGACGAGACGACACCGACCGAACCCACGAACCGCGCCGACCAGTACGATTGGGATAGCGTCGCCGACCAAGCTGAGGCGGCGTACGAGCGCGCCATCAACGGAGGGTGGTGATGTTCGTCGAGGACGAAGCAACGGGCGTCGGTAGCTGTGTCTACCGAAGATACTGACGCCAGCGAGTGTACAGATACATCCCGCCGAAGATGAGGCTGACGAGCACCACGAGCCCGGTCACATGCGTTTCGCGCACACCGACACGGAACGGAGGTGTTTGGAGGGCAACGCCAGACCACAGGAGAGAGATCGCGGACACAGCTAGCAGTATCGAACGTCAATTGAGTTAGTGGTTGTGTCCATCGCATCGTCGCACTCGCGTCGTCAAACGAACTACGCCGAGCAGTACGAGTGGGACCACGTCGCTAACTAGCCAGACGTGGTGAGCACCACAGTCGAGAATCAATCGAGGTGGTCGTACCCCCTCCCCCCATGACTTCATCTGTTCTTGTAATGTCGGAATGGGTGACTCGTCGACCAATCGAAGCCAATGCAGTTGGGGAAAAGCAAACGAGATGTGCCGTCGTTCAGTAGTAGAACGCTTCACACTGTGGAAAGCATACGAAATGTACTCTCTCTCATTCGGAAGATGATAGCTGAAGACAGGCGAGTCAGAGTACGTTTCGTATGCTTTCTTTCCTGGTTGAAACCGCAAGACAGCTCAGACGATAGCATACGAAATACACTCTCACTCGGGTCTCAGTCCGACGACGGACGAGATCTATACGTAGTCGTCATCACGAGAAGCGCAGAGTCCATTTCGTATGCTCAAATCTACGTCCAAAAACGGCAGGCACCGACGTGGAAAGCATACGAAATGTACTCGCCCTCCCGTCAAATCACTTACTCTAAATACGGCTCACAGACCCGCTCGACACCTTCTTCGAACGAGAATCTCGGGCTCCCATCCGGTCGCGTCGTGTATCTTCGAGTAGTCCGGCTTCGTGTCGTGGACGTACACCTCGAACGGATTCTCCACGTACACCGCCTCGACGTCCGTCCCGAGCACCTCATTAATCAGCTCGACCATCTCGTTGAACGAGTAGCTCTCGGCAGTCCCGAGGTTGTAGATGCCCTGAAGTCGCTCCTCTGCGGCGAGTTCGATGCCGCGGACGATATCGTCGACGTGGGTGATACGCTCGAAACAGCACCTGCTCCGAAAGAAGCCGCAAAGACAAAAAAAGCCACACCGAGGAACGCGTCTACTGCGTCGGTGACCGAATAGCCGTGACACCGGTATCAACCAGCACGACGAACCCGAGCAGGGACGCGATGAAGAGCGCGATAATCGGGCCGGCGAACGCACCAGAGCCGCCGTACGTGAACGCCCCGTCGGTCGTGAGGACCGCAGAGACGTTCAGCACAACGATACCGAGTGTGAGGACGCTAAGTCCGCCGGTCAGGTATGAGGCGAGTCGTCGCGGACCCGCGTACACGTGATAGAGTGCGACGGCACCGAGAAGCGTCGGTACCGCCCAAATCCCGAGTGCAATCGCGATACCGGCGGGCGAACCGGCGGCGATACTCGAGAGCTGAACCGGTGGGATGGCGAGCAGCACCACCACGACGAGCAGGGTTGCAACCGAGAGCGCAACCTCGGTCATTCGGATGGAGAGATTGTCATTGAATGACATGTTTTGGCTTGGATGCGGGGATGTAAATTGTTTGTGACGAGTACTGTCTACGCTGGCGTAACTGGCGTCGTGAACCCCGTGAGCCAGTTTTTATGTCGGATCCAACTCGTGCCGCCATAGGTGTCGTGGCATTTGTAGTAGAAATTGCTCGCGTCATCGTAGCCGACCACGGTTTCGGTATGCCCGACGAGCGAGACATCCAGCGGCATCGTGGACAACAGAAGCGGGTTACCATCGTCGATCTGATTTTTCGTCTGCTCTGGTCGAGTTAGGCCCACATCGACGAAGTTGTTTTCCGGAGATTCGTAGTCGTTGTCACCGCTATCGTACTTTCGAATGCCCCGCGGGATATCGCCGGGGATGGTCAGTCCGCTACCCGCGCCGGGGACGTCCCTTGTACTCATCTTTTGATGAAGGCTATCGATGAGAGCGTCTCGGTCAGAATAGGAGGTTCCTTCATGGTGGCCGATGGCCATTGATGCCGCAATCGGAGAACAGCCGTCCCACTCATTCCACGAATCATCGGTATCGCCTTCAGTCCAGTTCGGGACTCCAGGCACATCTTCGTCCGTGCTTCGCTGGATACCTATCTGGCGGACGTGCTGTTCTGGTGATGCCTCCTGGACCGTACGCCACTCAGTTTTTGCTCCGTGAGTGCTGGACTCAAACCGGTGGATGCCACTTACGGTCGGGAGCGGACGTGCGTGCCCGGTTCGAAGGTCCACGAACCGTGTTTGCTCGTCATCGCCAGCAGTCGGATCCGTCGCTGCGACACCGTACGACATCCCACCCAGATAGAGCAGCGTCTCGTCGAATGTGAGACTGTCGTGAATAGCCGAGTTCGAGAGACGACGCAGGCGTGACTGGGGTGCAGGGCTCGTGCCGTACCCCAACACGGGTGGAAGCTGCTTCCGCGCGGAGATAACGATATGACCCTTCTCGTTCGTAACCGGGAAGACGTATACTGCCGGTTCGAAGTTCGTTGTCGAGTTCTCCGAAACGGGGAGTTTGAACAGCGTTGCGGAGCCAACGTCGGTACGATTCCACTTCTGTAGTTCATCGTCACCCGCAAGCTGTTCGACCTTTGCCTCGGCCATTGCCCGTGCGAGGGACTTCGAAACCCGGTCCGATGACTGTGCTCTCGCTCCCTTCGTGGCGACGATAGAGCCGAAACTCAACGCGCCGAGCGCTTTCATCGCACCCCGCCGTGTAGTCCGAGTCGGCTGTGGTGAGCCGGCAGTACAGTTGGATGCGCTGTTCGGTGAATTTCGATTCGTGTCGTCGTCGTGCGTATCGTCGGTCATGAGGGCTTGCCTCAGTGGAGTTGTTACCATTCATCAACATTACTTCATTTACTGAGAAATAGCATGGAGGAGCTGCATATGATGAGTCGAATAGATAGAGCCTTCGCCTTCTGCACAACTCACCGTCGCAACGCACGGATCGACAGTTGGTTTTTAAATGAAGTTAGATTTATTATAGACGAATAACATTTTCTGGACTACGATGGGTAGCCCGTCTCAGACTCTCATTTCGACCCTCCAAACCCGTCACAGCATGCTCGCCGAGTTGTGCACGGCCTCATATACGAAACGTCAGCTCGAAACAACGCTGGATGTTTCGCGATCGACAGTCAATCGTGGTCTTCGAGACCTCCAAGAGGAATCCCTCGCTGAATATGACGGTGGGGAGTGGCAGGCGACTGCGTTCGGACGGCACGCCGTACGCGTCCGTGAGTCATACTTAACAGAATTGGCCTCGTTCGAGGAGGCGGACGTATTTCTCGAACAGTTGGCCCAAGAGGGGGTGCTCAATTACGACTTTCTACGTGGGGTGACAGTACACAAAGCGGAAGCAGCAGCGCCCTGCAAAATACTCGAACAGTTCATTACGCAAACGACTCGCGGGACGACAGTTCGAATTATCGCACCTCGTGACGTATTCGGGTGTACGAGAGTCGTGTACAACCGGCTCTGTGAACGCGAAAAGTACGGCTTAGAGCTACTGGTTGCTGATGATGTCCTCGAATCATTTCGAGAGGTGTTCCCCGAGTTCGCGCAGTCGTTGCTTCGTGATTGTGGTGTGCGATTTCACAGAGCGACGGTCCCGTTCTCCTTCGGTCTGTGGATCGTTGATGAGACGGCTGCAGGAGTCATCATCTATGGCGATTACGGCATTGCTGGTCTCTTGGTGAACAACTCGCCGCGTTCGGTCGAGTGGGCAAAAAGTCAGTTCCAGACAGTCGAAGCTCACGCGGAGGAAGTCGAACTCGCCCACGTCACAGCCGTGACCGAGGCCGAACCCACGTCAACACGCTAATCCGCATCAACGAGTAGTCCTTTCAGTTCACAGATACGGCTCACAGACCCGCTCGACACCGTCTTCGAACGAGACTTCGGGCTCCCATCCGGTCGCGTCGTGTATCTTCGAGTAGTCCGCCTTCGTGTCGTGGACGTACACCTCGAACGGATTCTCCACGTACACCGGCTCGACGTCCGTCCCGAGCACCTCATTAATCATCTCGACCATCTCGTTGAACGAGTAGCTCTCGGCAGTCCCGAGGTTGTAGATGCCCTGCAGCCGGTGGTCGGCGGCGAGTTCGATGCCGCGGACGATATCGTCCACATGCGTGAAGTCACGCGTCTGGGTGCCGTCGCCGAACAGCTCCGGCGACTCGCCGTTTGCGATTTTGTCGGTGAACTGCGCGACCGTATTCGCGAACTCGCCTTTGTGTTCTTCCGCGCCGCCGAAGCCCTGGTACACCGAGAAGAAACGCATTCCCGCGAGCTGCATGTCGTAGTGGTGGTGGAAGTACTCCGCGTAGCGTTCGCGGCCCAGCTTCGACGCTTCGTAGCCCGTCCGCGACTTCGACGGGCATGTCTTCCGGCGAGGGCTCCGTCCGCGACCCGTAAATCGAAGACGTCGTCGCGTACACCACGGTATCGCAGCCGTCTTTCCGGGCCTGTTCGACCGTGTTCACGAAGCCTTCGATGTTGACACGGGCACCCTTCGTCGGATTCTCTTCGTGCATCTTGTACGACGACAGCGCCGCGAGATGGAACACCACGTCGACGCCCTCGGTCGGGAGGTCGTCGTCGAGGACGCTCGCGTCGTGGAATTCGACCGCGTCGTCGAGGTTGTCGGGCGTCCCGAGGTAGAGGTCGTCGACCGCGACGACCTCGTTGTCGTCGGCGAGGTGGTTCGCGAGATTCGAGCCGATGAATCCGGCACCGCCAGTAACGAGGACTCGTTTGCCATCCATACGTCGAAGCTCTCACCGAGTGACAAGAACCTATCGTCAACGTGGAGTGAAGTTGGGGCGGGCTCTCTTGTACTCTTCAGAAAGGAACTCGGCTGGTTACCCACCTCTCAGACCGAGTGATAGAATGGTGTATGAAGCGTTGTAACGCCCATCATCAGCAGAGACCAAACACGGATGTATCCACAATCGCTGTCGTACCAGCATACCACCATCCAGAAGCTTCGCCGTTCACAGCGAGAAGGATGTCATGTTGGTCTCAAAAATAAGTCAGAGAATACCGAGAACTCACGAGTGGGTGTCACAGCCGTACAACTGCCACACTGAAACGAGGACAGCCAGTCGATTCGCGGGAGTCGCCGCAGTTCCGAGACAGAACGTTTGCACGGGAAGTTATGTGCCTGACCCATTACGTTCGATTATGGGAGTCCTCCAAGCCCTCCAACGGACACCCGGTGCGCTCAAACGCGCCCCTGGTCTCGTAATCCCACAGCTGATCGTGTTCGTCTTAGTGCTACCACAACTGCTGTTACAGACGACGTATCCGTTCGTGTCGATGCTGTACTCATTGGGATCTTCACTCATTCTCCTACTCGGAATGCCATTTATTCAGGGAGGAATGTTCGGGATGGCCAACGAAGCCCTCACGACGCGCAGTTCACTATCACGATTCGTCAGCGATGGAAAGGCCAACTATGTACAGTTGCTAGTCGCCTACATCGTCTTAGTTGTCGTCAACGGTGTCATCGGTGCAGTCGGAGTTGGATCTGGTATCGGTGCGGTTGTGGGCCATGGATCCGTCAGAATCGTCTTTATCGGACTGGCAGCAGTCGCGGGACTGCTGTATCTCGTTACCGTGTTCGTGCTCCAATTTTACGGCCAAGCAATCGTTATCAGCGGTGCGTCCGCAATCGCATCGTTCAAGCGGAGTTATCGTATCGTCCGAGAAAACCTTCTCGCGGTTGGCGGCTACACGTTGGTTGCGCTGGTAATCGGCATGTTGGTCGGCGGCATCTACGGCGGCATTTCGTTGGTAGCCAGCCCTGAGGCCACATCGATGATTGGCCTCCCGCCGCTTTCGACGCCGTTACTCGTAGTTGTCGGGCTCCTTGCTGTAGGGATCGGCAGTATTGTATCGGCGTTTATGCTCACCTTCTCGGTTGCTGTCTACGACGAATTGGCCTGAGCGAAGCTGATTTTCGCCTCTCGTGTTGGTGACGAGACGACGCACGTCTCGGTCACCAACACAGACCGCTCAGAAAGCGGCAAAGTTCGTGACCAATCGCTTATGTGTCGTTCGCACAACAATCTCAGTAGGAGGCGCACCCGATCCGAACGAGACGGTGCGACCGAAGATATGCCTACTGAAGAGAACACACAGAGTGGCGACACTCGCAGACAGGTAAACCAGGCGACACAGCTTACGCGAATACTAGCAGTGAGTGTGATGAGTGCGGCGACGTTGATAGCCATCGCTGTGACATCATTTACACAGTTCATCCTCGTCGTACTCCTCGCAGTGGTACTCGGAGTCGGCATCTATCTGTTAGCGGGAGTACTTCACCACGACTGACCGAGTGGCTATCGTTGACGGACTGAACTTTCTGCTCCGGGATCGAACACAGACGATAGCGATCGAAGCGAAGTAAGGACGAGGGTCGACGACGTAGCAACAGAGCCGTACAGATAGCGTCCTGTCCCCGAAACCGAGTACTGAGCCAGCGGTCGAGTCGCCGAAAGTGACTCCTCACTATCGCTATCGTGTGCCGAAACCATCATCATAACACCATTGCAGGGTCCGGTAGCGTCGCCGCACCCAACAAGCGCACTCCGCCCGATAGCGTCGATAGAGGGGAGATCGTGTCAACGAGAGCGCCAGACACAATACCGAGTCAGGAAAAACAGCGAGTATGCCCTCCGAATCGCTCGTCTCTCGACGGGGCTTGCTTGCCTCGCTGGGCGGTGCTGCCTCGATCGGCCTCGGGACCCTGTTCGGGACCGACGCCGTCCGCCCTCCGGTCCGTCTCGAAAGTCGGGTCCCCCCTGGTGAGTGGCCGATGGCAAAACGGTCCCCTCGGCGCACCGGCTTTCAACCACGTCCCGGCCCGCAAGACGGCCTCGTCGAAGCGTGGCGACAACCAGTCGAATCCGCGCCCGTCGTCGCTCCGGGAGTCGTCGCTGCACACGACCGGGTGTACACGGTCGGTCGGTACACGGTGCGGGCGCTGGCGAGTGCTGACGGCCGTCCCGACTGGACGCGTCCCCGAGAGAACGCCCCGAGCTTTTTGTCTAGTCGCGCCCCTTTTGAGTTCCTCCAGACGGGCCCGACCATCAGCGGCGACCAACTGTACGTTGTCGGTGGAGTGACGCTGTACGGACTCGACGCGACCACTGGTCAGTCGACGTGGGCGTTTCGCACGACCAGCAGCTTCGAGCACGTCCTCCCGGTCGGCAACCTCGTCGTCGTCGGCATCTCTCGCGGGTCGGACGACCAACTCGTCGCGCTTGACCGGTCGACGGGTTTCGAGCGCTGGACACGGTCGACCGCCGAAGTCCCGCTCGCGTTCGCGTCGGCCACGGACGGCCACGTGGACTCCCCGCTGCTCCTCACTGCGACGACAGCCCACAGCGACCGGCGGCAGTTAGTCAGCCGCGACCCGCTCGATGGCTCCGTCCACTGGCGAGCGCCCGCCGACGCGCCGCAGTTCGAGGCGTTCGCGCTGCCTGCAATTAGCCGGGGGCGGGTCTACGCCGGTGGGGCGAGACTGACCACGTTCGCAGCCAGCGACGGGAGCGTCGTGTGGCAGACCGCGGTCGCCGACGGTGCCAAATCAATCTCGCCGGTCACCGATGGTGAGCGTGTCTATGGTGTTGGTGGTGGCGTCGCCGTCGCGGTGGACGCCGCAACCGGGGATCCGCAGTGGTCAGTTTCGGTTGGCGAAGTTACCCCGTTCGTCTCGCCTGTCATCGCCGGTGAGACGTTGTACGTCCCCGGCGACGGTGTGGTGATTGCGCTCGACACGACCGACGGCTCTACTCGGCTTCGTCACACGCTGTCGGGGACGACAGATGGTATCGACGGCATGGCGAGTGCTGACGGGAACCTCTACGTCAGGTCCCACCAGTCGGTCCGTGGGTACGCCGCGCCCGAGGAGGGTGACTCGTGAGCGAATCTGAGTCAGCGACCGAAACAGCGGTCTCGGGGTTCCTACAGCAGGTGGGTCGTGGCATCGTCTCCTTTCTCATCCTCCAGTACTCCCTCGGCATCGGTGTCAGAGCGGTAGTCAACCAAGCGGTCGGACCGACACCCATTGCGAGTACAAGTCTCATCTCAACTATCGCCGTGGCGCTCGTCGTTGCGACCCTCATCAACTACTCGAAGCTACCCAGCTATCGCCGGCAGGTGGGGTTCACGGTGGTTGCGTTGGCGATCGGAATCACAGTAACGACGCTCGTCATGAGTGGAGACGGTCACGTCGGTGGCCTGTACCCGACACTGCAGACGGGCCTTTCTTGGCTGGGTGCGTTTCTCATCGCGTACGCGGTTGCCTTCGAAGTCGAGTGGAGTCGAGTCGTTTCGTGTTGGTACCGCGTGGAGTAGCCGACTAACCACTCCCAAGTAGTGTCTCACGGAATACAGGAACAGTATTGTGGTAAATATATATTCTAGTATGATGAGAAAATAAAATAGAACCGTCTGAAGAGAGTAACAACCAGTTCGATAGTATTACTACAGGTGGGCGACTGCAATATCAGGTCCAGAAGTTGTAGAGACACAAAACAGAGCCATATAGTGTTTAAACATTCTAATTCGGGTGGCTAAGCAGTAGGCCGGCCAAAGTGTCGCGCATTAGCCTTTGTAGGTAATCTCTATTAGCCCAAAATGGCTATACTGGCAGGAAAGGCAGTATAAGCGGTTCTCGATGTATCAATACCAATCAGTGACACACTCGTTTCGAGAGATACCCAGAGATCACATCCAAGCAGAATATCCAAGAAGACAGTAGCTATATGATAGAATATATTTTTGAAATAGTGTTTTAGTACTCTTGCAACACTCTACAGCAACAGTCGTGAATCTGAATCCGCTCTGGAAGACCCACCGTGCCACACGCAGGACACGCCACGAGCGTCGTCGGCAACTCCTGGCAGGACTCCAACGCGGCGTGCAGATGTGCCTGTACGTCGGGTTCGGTCGTTCGGGTCAGCGCTTGAGCAAGGTGCATTCGCAACTCTTCGTGGGCACTCATACACGAGGGGTCTCCTTCCGCTCAGAATCCACTCGAAGCCCGAGGGGTGCAAGCTGGCCCATCGAGGCCCACCCACGTTTCTGAGAGACGAACGCCTTCCACTCAGTGAGGGGCCGGCCATCAAGCGTCTGGTAGTGATCGAGAGTTCGGCCGTCAAAAACGACGACGGCGTCGGCCCGGCGGTAGTAGTGATGTGTACAGCCCTCAGTGTCGATACCAAGGGTAAACGAGCGTGCGAGGGCGTTGATAAGGTGGTCGGCTAGCGATACGGTACGCTCTTGTGTCGCGGTGTGCGTAGTTGACATTGGCTTTCTTGTCCAATCGAGAAGCCACCGGTCACGTGTTCTAGCACGTGGCCTTTCTACAAAAGGCGAATCCAGTGCTTCTCAGTTCTACCTACGTTCTTCGATCACTTAATACTATGCACAATGCCCAGTCAGATTGCATATTAGTAATGCCATTCTTTATAGCATATAGTGGTCTAGTAGCAACTATGAGCGCCTCAGATCTCACTGGGACGGACAAAGCAATTCTCGACGTACTCAAGCGAGGACGCGATGGGGATAGTCCGTGGGGAATTGCGACCAAAGGCTATCTCGTCGATGAGACTGGGTACTCACGAAATAGTGTGTATAATCGCCTCGAAGTGCTCGAAGCTCGTGGCTATGTGAAACTCATTCATGAGCCTACGCGACTCTTCGAATTCGTGAGTGATCCGCGAGAAGAGTGAGAAGAGATCAGTTACTACAGTTCGGATGCGTCGACATCCCCAGATAGATAGCCACGTCCGGTTTCGCTAATCTCGTATTTCCCCCTCTCAACGCGATCTACAAGCCCCTTCTCTGCGAACTCCGACAACCGATTATTCACGTGTGTTCGAGTGAATCCAGCATTAAAAGCGATGATACTGGGTGAGAGTACAAGACCTGAGTCGCCCAATATCTCAAGAATCTGGTCGTCAGTCGGTTTCATCCATTCCCCCCGTTTGCGCATACGGAATCAATCAACACGATAGTGTTAACCGAACCGATGTATAATACAATATACACTAATAGACGTTATTTGTTTGCTTATTAGTAAACAGATTGAAGTGGATCGATTTCGTGGAGTGATCTAACGACTCATCGGATTTCCAAGTCCTCTCAGAAAGGACCCGTGCTGAAGACACGGATCCGGTGCGGTCAGTTCAACCCAAACCGCATGTCTTCAAACACACCACCCACGCAAAAAGGTCTCGTCGCACAGCCACCCCACACGGAGGGCCACGAATGACCTCTATCGAGGATCTCGCCGCCCGGATCGACGAACTCGAAGAGCGCGTCGACGAACTCGAAGCCGACACCCAACAACTCGAAGAGACAGTCGACGCCCAAGCACAGACAATCGCGTCCCAACGCGAGGAACTCTCCCAATACAACACTCACACCCAAGATCTCGAAGCCAAACTCGACGCGGCATCGGACCACCGTAAGCATCTCCAACAGCGCCTCTACGCCGTCGAATCATCGGACACCCCCACCGACGAATCCACCACCCCAACCTCCCCGCTCCAACAACTCATCCGGCTCCCCTCGAAAGCGCTCTCAAAACTCACCGCCAACCAAGAACGCGCTCGCTTCATCGCAAAGGACATCAAAGAGTACGCCACGAACGTCCCCGCAGGCTTCGCACTCGATTCGAGTACTATCAGAACCGTCCTCCACGCAAAGGAAGGTCGAACACCCCATACCCAAACCGTCACTCGCGTCATGGACTTTCTCGATGACCTTGGCAAAGAAGGCGTGAAGATCGTGAAACGCCGCGGGACGAAACGCGTCATCTTCTCTGAACACGCCGTCTCAGAACTCGCAGAGACGTCACCTGCGTCCGCGGGTGGAAGTGGGATCACGGACGTTGTGATGGGGTGGCGCTAGCGAGCGTGTGATCAACGATCGATAATCGGACGCACGCCACAAGTCGTCGACACCCACTGCGGGTACAGACGCTCGTTCTAGCAGCAGCACTGGAGAGAGCCCCTTTGTGGACAACGGTAGTGTGAGTGAATAAAACGAGTTTGTGGTGGTGAGTCCATCGAGACAAATCACAACAGGTGTGATTAGTAGGCTCTGTTGAATGCCGTAGAGCCTGATAGAACCTGTGTGACACAGACAGAGGGTGGATTTAGCACGTGGGTGTCGTTCGTTTCATAGCCTCGTGAGAGAAAATGACTGTTACGTAGGGTTGCAAACACAAATTTCGAAGGACACTATTCGAGCCACGTCAGGCCGTCTCTCCCTAATAAAATCGCCTCCACTTTGTGAAGGTGTTCGTGGAGGGTCGAAGTGGTAATCCCCAGTTCATCCGCTAATTCGCCGGCCGACGTTTCCTTCGGATACTCGTAGTACCCCATCTCACGAGCGAGTTGAAATACCTCTAACTGACGCTTCGTGAACTGATCCACTGGCAGTGTGGTTGGCGCATCTCCCCGATTCTGCTGCTTCATACTCCGTACATGAATCTCCGCACTCATCTGCTCACGAACTTCATCAAGCTTGATTCGAGCCGTCTCCCGGTCGTGGTTCGTTACGAGACTCCAATACTCCCTCCCATCTCGAATATCAATCGGCCCCGTACACACGAATCCACGAGAAGTGAGTGGCTGACTAATCTGCTTTCGCCCATCGTGAACAACGAGGAGTTCGCGCGTTGCATTTCCGGGCTTTGGAATCGATGCCTGTCGGAAAACAGTCGCCATCTGGGAGACAGAACGAACCTGTTCAGACGCACGAATAGCTTCGATACCCTCGGTAACCGATTCGTGATTGTTCGCGTAGATAGTGAAAAGCGTCGCAACCTCGCCGCCAGTCATGTAAATCCCATAACCGAGAATCCCGACGTCGAGACGCTCCGTGATTTTGATTTCCCAGCATTCTGGGTACCAGAGATCAAGAGACACCTGAAGTGCTTCGTCAGACCGCTCGGGAGACATCGTAATATCGAATATCCCCTATAGCCCGATAACGGTTCTGTGAGCCGGGGCAGACAGCCGACGACCCTCTTGGTCGGCTCTGTTGAAATCCTTCAGCGTTGACATTGGAGAGAGCGCTCTTTCTGGCTAGTTTCCGTGGATCACAGTGAAAGCTAGTCTCTCAACAAATCGCAAGACAGCGAGAGGACTTCAACAGAGCCTCTTGGTCAGTTATCATGTCGCTCGAAGATGGCCTCAGCAAGCGTGTTCTTGTGACCTTCGTTCGGGCCACCGGCAATCGTGAGGAGTTTCGCGTCGCGCAGATACCGCTCGACATGGTGCTCAGTCGTGTAGCCGATACCACCGTGGAGTTGAATCGCGTCGTTTGCGTTGTCCACGGCGGCCTGTGTGGCGTTGATTTTCGCCATGCTGAACTCGCGTGTGACGTCGTATCCACGTTCGGCACGGTCGGCCGCGCGGAGGGTGAGTAACCGGGCGGTATCGACTCGTTCAGCCATCTTCCCGACCTCCCATCCTACACCTTGGAAGTTGCTGATGTGCTGGCCGTACTGCTTACGTGCGCTCGTGTAGGCCACCGTATCTTCGAGGGCAGCGCGGGCGATACCGACACCGCGAGCTGGGACGTTCACGTCCGTATGTATCTCTCCACGCTGAACGTAGCCCTCGCCCTCCTCGCCGACGAGTCGGTCATCGGGAACGCGAACGTTCGAGAGGGAGACGCGCGGGGATTTGACGCTGTTCGCGCCCAGTGTCTCCCATACTGTCTCGGTTTCGAAATCATCGGTTGGTACGAGAAACGCGCTGATGTTGTGTGGGGTGTCCTCCTCGGGGCCAGTCTTCGCGTACGTAAGGACGTAGTCAGCGTCAGAGAAGTTCGTCACCCACTGTTTGTGGCCGTTGAGTACCCACTCATCCTCGTTACGTTCAGCGGTAGTCTCCATCTCCAATATATTACTCCCCGCGTTCGCCTCACTCAAGCCGAGTGCGCCGACAGTGTCGAAGGACACCATCTCTGGAAGGAAGTCCTCGCGCTGCGCCTTGGTTCCGAAGCGCTCGACGACTGTCGCAACTCCGATGTGGAGTCCGATGGCACTTGCCACGGACATGAGTCCAGCCGATAGCTCTTCGATCATCAACGCGAGTTCGACGAGGCCTTCGCTCCGGCCCCCGTATTCTTCCGGAAGCGTCACGCCCGTCAAACGACGTTCGCCGAGTTCGTCGAAAATCGTGCTCGGGTACTCCTCTTTTCGGTCGAGGTCTCTCGCCTTTGGTTCGATTTCCGTTTTTGTAAACTCCCGAACCTCATCTCGAAACTCCCGTTGATTCTCCGTCAGGCCGAACCTCATATATCATGGGTATGCACCTAACCGAGTAAATGTGGAACCTGCTATAGCAGGCTATCTGGAGATACCCATCAAGATGATTTTCTATACTAAACGAGTTTTCATCCAACTCTGTGACCGACTTGCGCCCTGTATTCAGCACGGCCGCTGCAAGCTGTTAGTAGCTGGGGATTTCAACAGAGCCGAGTAGTATTGATTGGCCATCCTCTGGCAACGACGACTGCCTGCCGTAATAGCCAACTACGAGCCGCGAGTGGACTCGCTCACGATGTCGGTCGAATCGTACGGTCCCACTCGTCCAGACCCGCTGACTCGATTCATGGCCGCCTGTCAGGGCGCTGGTATTGCCTCCATCGCGTGTCCAACGGTCGGGAGTGCGTCGATCCTCGTCGTGAGTGCAGTCACCCACTGGACGCCAAGTGAGCTCCTGCGTTGGAGTGGACAAACTGCTGTTGTTGCTGTTCGTGTGTGCAATCGCCGTCGGCTTCATTGCAGGGTCGTACTGGCCGGTGGTCGATGGCCACCCACAGAAACGCGAACACGAACTGTACTGGGTTCGAAAGCGCTTCACCATGTGTCTGTTTGGCGGCCTCGGGTGTTACGGCGTGTTCTCGCTTATGTTCGTCGTGACGGTCACAGACCTGCTCCAGAATATGGTCGGCCTTGGCGCGGCGATTCTCGTGTGTACCTATTTGTATGCGTACTCCACGGACCGACGTGGGGTGAGGTGAGCAAGCTGGGAGCAGAGCCAATCCCACGCATCAATTGCTGACGAGACAGAGTGCTCGTTCGTTATGCGGTCTTGGGTTGAAATCTGCAGTGAACTCCTCGTAGACAAGACAGTCATGAGATAATGAACTACCATTGAAATCTAGATATTTCACAGATATTAGCACCTATTCCACACATTCCACAACCAAAAGAACTTAATTATCGCCTGAAAGTTGAAGATGCAGGAATTGTCTCCAACGGGACGCAATTCACAAGCAACCCACATGTCGAACGAAAAAGACAACCCAACCAATACAGTAGTCAATCCAGCTCACGATTCAGTTCGAGTCGTTTCGTCCGGCCGTATCCTCGCGATAACTGCCCTCTTTGGACTCGTCGTCCTCACACAGCCTGTTGCAGCCCAAGATGGAGTCATCTGCAGTACAAGCAAACTGCCGCAGATGCTCGAAGGCTTCTTCCAATTAACCACGGCGCTCGGCTGATCGGTCTCATCGTTGTCTGGCAAGGCGATTCGCTCTTTCAGATGTTTACGACGAATCACGAGCAGAAAGCCAAGCTGAAAGAGCATATGCGTGCAGCCCTAAAGTCTGCAGTCACCCTGCTCGTACTCGGCCCCCTCTACACCGTTGCGGGGTCGTTGATGGGACTGCCACTTGCGCAGTGTGTTGATCTCGCGCCCTGGTGAGCACGGGCCTCACATTGCCTTCCTGTATGCGCACTTCCGCGTGGCCTGTCGTCTTCGTTTGCCTCCTTCTCACGAGTGGTCTCGGTCTCGCCGGTCTCGTCACAGCAACGCCACATCCAGAGACAGAATCCAATGGCTTGACCGAAAACGAGACGGCAACGCTGTGGTCTCGTGACGCAGACGAGTACGTAAACGAAACGGTGTATCGCCAGCGGTACGGCGAAAGCCGAACCCCCATCCAGCAACTCGCCAATGGAACAGATATCACGTTCACACGCCCACCGGCGACCGCGGCAACGTGGACACGGAATGACTTCGGTGACCTGACCGCAGGCAGTACACAGACATCGGTGTATCCGGACCACGCGTCTCTCACAAGTGGACGTTTCATCGACGATGCACACGCGACGTTCTTCGCGATCCATCCATCGACACGGGGTCATCTCGAAGCAGGGGAGACACCACTGTACGTCGCACCCAACGGAAGCGTTCGCGGATTTGTTGACTATCGTGTTCGGATTCCGGATGGCCACCACTCCAATCGGTCGTCTGTAACGTGGTCACTCGTTGACGACGAGATCTCGGAAGTCCGTCTGAAGTCGGATGGTGACGTTATCGTCCGCACAAGAGGGACTCATACACCAGTCCTTGCGTACCACCTCGACGAGACATGGAGTACAACACTCACGCTCGAAGCCGATATCGACGTCCGACTGGAGAAGACGACGACAGTCTCTGTTGGGAACCGAACCCAGACAGAGGTCGCCTATCGGACTGAGACGATCACCGTCGCTGATTCACTCGATGTCGAGGTGTACAATCTTCATGCATACGCCTACGACGCGGCGTATCCCAATGGTGACACCGGAGTCGCACTCTTCCAGTCGAGGCCGTGGCAGGGCTACACACTCACCGAGGATGGCGACTCACGCGTTCGCGGTGTCTGGCGGTTCTACACGGCCCGTGACAACCGATGGGATCGGCTCACCCAAGCGACGGCCACAGATGAGACCGAGATCCATTCCGAAGCACACCCGGTATATGTTCATGCCTACCCATCACGCATCGGGCCGCGAGCCGAACCAATTCGTGATGGGCCGAAGATACTCGACTCGTGGGGCAAAGAACGCCCGAGTCCACAAACCACGATACCAGACACGGTGGCTGTCGAAGTCGTCGACCGGGCGTATACGCCCACCTACGGACTTGCAGTCCGCACAGATGAGCTTGACCGCGATGCACTCCGTGTAATCGGCATCGTCCGCGACAGCAACGCAACTCCCATCACGTCAACGGTGAGCAGTGGTCCGGATCGCGAACTTCGCGAGAGTCGACTCACCGCCGACGTGGTCACGCAGACAAACGATCAGGCGACCGTCCACATTGAACTTCGAGATAACGAGACTGGCGCACCGATCGACCTCACGGCTGACGAACGCCAAGTCTCGCTCAACGGTGAATCTGGCGGGGGCTACATCACCATTGCTGACCAGCGTGTTCGGACGAACGAGTCCGGCGTCGCGGTCGTGAGTATCGACCAACCAGGGGTCTACACCGCACGCTATCATCCGGGAACGTGGCTTGTCGCAAACCCAGCCTATGTTTCAGAGACGGCGACTGCCCGGTGGCATCCACTCGGAACGCTCGATGGGTGGGTTGAGTTACTGATCGAGGTCGGCTGGCAGTTCATCCCCTTCGTTGTGACGTTCTATGCCGGCAAGCAGGTTCTCCGATTTTTCGGGCCACGCGATGATTCTGAACGATATCCATGACACACAATCAATCACAGTTCGATCGACGTACCGTTCTCCGAACAACAGCAGGGCTCTCACTCGCTGGCATTGCTGGCTGTCTCAACGGCAGTGGCTCCAGTGACGAAACGACCAGCACGAACGGCGATTCAGACGACCAAGGAATCTTGCGTCAGGTCGCTGTGGAGGGAACCACGCTTGTCGTCAGACTCGGCTCTGGGAGTGCTGTCGAACAGCTCAACCTCATCCAGCCGAATGGTGAGCTATTCGGGACGCGCGAGGTCGCGACCGGCGTTCAGCAGATTTCATTCGAAATTGGGACTTCGTACGATCCCGGTGACTATCGAGTGCTCGCCGTTCACGGCGACGAGACGGTCGCCGAGACGAGTTTGGAGATCCGACCGCAACTCGAAATCGTTGACGTCGGTCTCTTCAGGAACAACCCAGACAAGCCGTGGGATGAGATCTACGGAGAGAGTGAGACTAATCGAACGAGAAATAGCGAAGCGTATGTCGAAGTTCGGAATACAGGGTCAGGGCCCGATGCCGTGGTTGGACTTCGATTTAGAGGAGATGTTCCTCATTTAGCAGAAAAATACGAGGGGAGCGGCTTGCATGGGACTGACCAGATTGTCGTCCCATCAGAGGACCTTATCGACCTATTCAGTAGCACATTCCCCTTCGGTCCGAAACTTGGCGACGACGGAATGGGCTGTTCAATCGACGGGAATCAGGGTGAGTTTACTGTGATTATTGAGTCCCTGGTTTCCGGCCGTGAGATTGCAGAAACCTTCGGTGTCACGTACTCTGGCTCAGAAGAGATGCGCGACTGCGAGATCAACATTTCTGCCCCATAATCATGGTTGAACTCATAGACGTCGTTCTCGAAGGATTCAAAGACGTCGTCGATTGGATTATGAGCCTCTTCGAGAGCGGACTCAAAGAAGGATATAGAGCCATCTCTGAATCAATGTTTGGAACACCAACCCCGAATACAGGCAGTGGGTTCGTATTTGGGACTCCAACGAACGCACCTTGGCCTACAATTCAGGATGCACTGGTTGGGGGTGAAATCATGCTGATCTCGTTCTTACTTCTCATCGTTAGTGTGCAAGGTCGTCACACGATGCGAATCTTCAATATCGGAAGCGGGTACAAAGCCCGAAAAACACAGAAAACAGCTTGGACCGGAGGAATTCTAATTGTTGGTTGGTACTGGGTTGGTGTCCTCTCCCTGTACTTAGTAGACGGCATTACTATCGCTTTACTCCCGAGCCTTGGGTCTCTGTCAGATGCGATGCTTGAACT
Organism: Haloferax sp. ATB1; assembly: GCF_000730175.1. Taxonomy (NCBI): domain Archaea; kingdom Methanobacteriati; phylum Methanobacteriota; class Halobacteria; order Halobacteriales; family Haloferacaceae; genus Haloferax; species Haloferax sp. ATB1. The sequence goes on from NZ_JPES01000088.1 coordinate 84,359, forward strand.
TCTACGTGTGACCCTCACCAACCCCATCTTAGGCCTCCTCCTCGCCGCACTCGGGGGCATCTCAATGTGGGCGATTCAAGCCCTCTTTTTCATCCGCGAGATCTTGCTATATGTCTACGTCTATGGGATGCCCATCGCCATCGCACTCGGATATGGAAACATCCCCATTCTCTCCGACATCGCGACTGGCTTCGCAAAACGATTCGTTCCGTTAGTCGTCCTCCCACTCCCCGCAGCGGTCGTGTTCAAAGGCTATGACCTCTTATTCGCCAGTGGGACATTCAATCCTGCAACCGCCTTTCTCCAGTATCTCGTTGCCGTCTCCCTGCCCGTCATCGCACTCTATCTGACGTGGAAGACCTTCGCCTACGCCACCCCACTCACTGCGAAGGCCATTGGAACCGCAAGCAGAGGCGCAGTCATCGCCGGAAGCGTCGCCACAGGTGCGGCTATCGGCGGGTCGAGCGTCGCAACGACCGCCGCCCGTTGGGGGCCAAAAGCCGCTGCTGGGCAGGTACTCGCACAGAAAGCTGCCACCCGAGCTGAAAGTACCACCACACCCACTACTGCTGCGTATCGCCGTACCGAAAACGACCCACACAACACCAATCGCTAATTCATCATGTCGACTGATTCAGACGCTGCAGAACGCCGCCTCATGGACGAATTCGGAGAAGAAAGCCGCATTCCAGGGCTCAATATCGAAGAAGGGGATGTTGGCGTCCTCATTGTGTTCCCACTGCTCGGATTGTTCATTGCCGGTCTCACTGGAATCGACTCACTCGCAGTCCCACTCATCGCAGGGGGCATCGGACTCGGTGCCGCCGTCGTCTATGTCACCCCGGACCACCTCACTGCGTGGGCATGGGCCACAGACGTGTCTCGATTCGCACTGCGACCGCGGCAGACGTTTAGTGCGCCTATCGAAACAGACACAAACACCACCGCAGAGTTCGTTCGAAATGCGGGTGGCCTTGCGAACTACACACCGTTCAAACCGGATGAACGAACACAGGAGCTCACCAACATAGAGCGGGCGTGGCCCGGTGTGGGTGCAATCCAGCGTTCTGACGGTGTAATGGAGGCATTCATCGAAGTGAACCCAGGGAACATGGACTTCGCCATGTCCGATGACTGGGCGAGTCTCCAAGCAGCAGGCACTGCGTTTGCAAACACGGAACTCGATTCGAAGCTGACGTTCCACGCGACGACGCGGTCGTTTCCAGTCGAACAACTCACAGCAAACATCGAACAGCGGCTTTCCGATGAAGACGTCACCCAAAACCCTGTCTTCCGTGAACTCCTCGAAGAGTACCGCGAGAGACGCCCACGGGCGATGCGAAACCGCGGGACACAACAGATTCGCTTTTTCATCGGCGTCGAGGTCTCGCCACTGGAAGTCTATGACCGCTTCCACGATGAGCGAACACCCGCAGAGAAGTTGACTGAACTCCCTGGGATTGGCTTCCTATTCACGCCATTCGTCACGCGCCGAGAAGACCTCTCGAAGCCCGAAGAGCGTGCCCGGATGTTTGAGCGATTAACAACCCGAATCACGAACATCGATTCTGGATTCATCCAGCAGGCGTCGGGGTGGTCGGCTCGTCGCGTGAGTACAGCCGAGTTGTTCATACTGACAATGGAGTTTTGGAACGGCCACGAACACGACTATGACAACCCACAACGAGTGATCCGTGACCACCCGATTATCGGACGGGCTCGTCGAGAGGATGCGTTCGATGCGTAATCTCAGCTTCCAAACAGCGAGCGAACTCGCACACCAGCTTTTCGAGTGGCTCCAACAACCAACATCACCCGAAGGTGCTGCCGTGTACGCTGTCGGAGCGCTCGGTATTGCGCTCGGGGCTATCGGTGTGTGGAAATACCGTTCTCCCGACGTCGTACCCGAAGTCGAGTTCTCGGACGTTCTCGACGAAGACACGATTCACACAGGACACACTGAGGGGCAACTCCTCGATGATATCGCAGAGTCACACAAAACCACGATTGCACCCACAGCCATCGAATGGGAGACCCGAACTGCCCGTGTGGGCGAACAGTGGACCTCGACACTCATGATTACGGACTACCCTGATTACCCGAATGATGGCTACCTCAGTGATCTGTTCCAGCTAACAGACGTTGAGTTCGACCTCACAGCCCATATACGGCCAAAAAACCAACTGCGTGCTCGAAGCGAACTCCAAGAGATCGCTGACGATCTCCAGGTTGACGCCGACCTCGAACAGAGCGTTCGAAGTGGGTATCTCCAACAGCGAGCACACCAAGCTGCGGCGACGTACAATGCGGTCGAAAGTGGGACTCGTGTCTTCGACCAGTCGGTGTTCGTCACTGTGCGTGCCGACACACGCGAGAAACTCAACGATGCCGTCCAACGCGTCAAAAGTGCGCTTCGAGATGAGCCGGCCAGTCTCACACCGAAGACTGCGATTTGCAAACAAGACCTCGCACTCCAATCTGCCGCACCGATTGGAAAGAACATCGTTGGTCGCAGCTCAATCGCGCTTGGTGGGGCCGTTGGCGCGCTCCTTGCATCACCACACAATGCGACCATCCTCGAAGAGGGGGGCGTCGAATTCGGGATTCACAAAGACACCCACAGCCCGGTGGTGATCGACCCATTCGCTCGCGATAACGGCTATGCGATGTTCACCGTCGGCGATACCGGCTCTGGGAAGTCGTTTAGCTCGAAACAGAACTTCATCCGGTCGATCGAACAAAGCACAGACCGGATTGGCATCATCCTCGAACCACTCAACAATTGGGCTGGCGTCGCCGAAGCCTTGGACGCCAAGCGCATCACCGTTGGCGGGACGCTCGGGTTAAATCCCTTAGAGATTCGCCAGACTCCTGAGCACGTCCAGCGGGCGATGGGTGAGGACGCGAGTCCGTTCAACGAGAAACTCGATGACGCAATGAGCTTTCTCACGAACTACTTCGCACTGCGTGGAATCTCGCTTGGTGACCGCCGAACCACACTCGAACTCGGACTTCAACAGGCGTACGAACGCCAGGGGATCACCGACGAGATCGACACGCACGGCAATCAGAGTCCGACCATCCGCGATATGATGGACATCTTCGAGGAGATGGTTGCATCACCCAGCGAGTTTGTCGTTCGGGCGGACGCCGAGGCGCACAAACTCCGCGCGGACGCGACGTGGCTTCTCGGACAACTTGGTCTGTTCGAAGACGGTGGCCGATATGCAAACTTGGGTCGACAATCTGAGTTCAACATCCGCGACGAGAAGGTCGTCTACCTTGATTTAGCCCAACAAGAAGGCAGCGTCAGCAGTAGTACGGCACTGACGATGCAGCTTCTCATCTCTTTGGTGTACGAACGTGCCAAAGAGACAGACAAGGAAGTCGTGTTCGTCATCGACGAAGCACGGTACATCATGCAAGACGCCGCAAGTCTGGCGTTCTTAGAGACGGTGTTCCGTCATCACCGCCACCACGATCTCTCGATTCGACTTGTCACACAGACTGTCGACGAGTTCTTCCAACATACTGAGTCCGAAGCGATTCTCGATCAGTGTGCAGTCAAGCAGTTCCACCATCTCGATGGCATGGACGAAACGTGGGCCAAAGAGTTCGGGCTGAACTACGCTCAGATGCGATTCGTCCAAGATGCGATTCCGGGGAATGAGGATGCGGGGTACTCCGAAGCGCTCGTTGGCGTCGATGGTGAGTGGCGTGGCATCAGAGTTGAGGCGATGCCCAAAGAAAAGCGAGTCATCGACTTCGACCCAACGGAGTCGTCTGCGAGATCGTTACCCGGAGGTGAGAGCACTCGTCAAGCGTACAGGCGTTCGTGAGGGTCCCAACGCCAAAGTTAGCAAAAATCGAAGTCGTTTCCCTGAGTGAACAACCGGTCGCGTGAAGACGGACGATGAGTGTCCCAAAATGCGGCGCGTTCTGGTGTCTCGGAAACCAGCATCCGCTGAGTCCGCAGAATCTCTAATGCTGCGAGATGCGAATGAGACGCGAAGCATCTCAGTCACGTTCGAAAGACGTGCTGCGTCTTTCGAGCCTACAAACTCGCTCTGCGTGTGTGGGACATCGCCGCCCGCGCACGTGCCCCATATTCTTGGCTCTATTGAAATAGTTTATATCTGACATTAAAGAGGGTTACCACAGATTTTCGCGGATGCTGTTGCAAACTCGCATCTCAATAAAAACGAGAGGTCGTTTGTGCGTTAGTCTTGACGGCGAAGACCAACGAGCGCAACTGCGAAGAGAGCAATAACTGCGAGGACTACAGAGAATCCTGGGCCATCGGTTGACGTCGTTTCAGTCTCTAGATTCTCATCCGTTGTCGTTACCTCCTCTTGAGGTGTCGCAGTAGACGTCTCGGTAGGTGCCGCAGTAGACGTCTCGGTAGTAGTCTCAGGTGTGTTCGATTCGGTCGTCGTTGTACTCTTGTTCGAGATCGCGAACACAGAGAGACCAGGAGACTCGGCTGTGAAGCGGTAGGAGTCACCAACTTGCTCAGTAAAGCTAGTATCGAGTGCATTCCACTCACCGTCATGGTACCGGTAGAGTGCAATATCTTCTGGCGAGCGGTCGCCAAGTTGTTGTTCACTCACACGGAAGTTGAAGTCGACCGTCGCAAGGTTGTCATCAGGTGCGCTGTGGTCGACGTTAATGTATCCAAGCACGTCGTCATCTGTTGGCGAAGTGGATACCTCTTCATCACCGGTCTCTGGTTCGTCAGGTGATGAATAGGTCACATCCATGTCGAAGTCAGAGTCTTCCTCGAAGTTGACGTTAATATTCTCGACAGCACCACCAGAAGTTTTGACCTGCTCCTCAACCGTCTCCTTGTTAACAGTCAACTTGACGGATTCACCGGCCGACCCAGACTTGATATTCACTGAGATACTCCGTCCGTCAGGAGAATCTTCGACGGAAACTTCTGCGCTTCCAGTCGATTCAACTGTCGCCCGCTCAGACGTTGCTATGTTGGAGGCTGTGCTGCTTTGGGAAGCACCACCACCACCGCCACCGCCGCCGCTGCGGTCGTCATCATCGTCGTTGTCGCTGTTGTTATTGTTAGTCGACTGCTCTTTGACGTCAAACGTATACGTTGTTTGACTGTCGTCGAACGGGAGGAACTCACCATCGGTGGCTTCCGTGTCGAAGCGTACGGTCCACTGACCGTTATCAAAGTTGCTGGTGTCAATGACAAGTTCGTAGGTGAGTTCACTATCAGCGCTACCATAGCCGTAGCCATAGCCGTATCCGAAGTCCTTGCTGTATCCGGAGCCGTAGCCAACAGTGTTTGAACCGTACCCGTAGCCTGCGTTGTTTGAGACAAGCGTCACGGAGTTCAACCAAGACGGTTGCTTAGATTCAACGCCGCCGCTCGCATCAATGCGGACGGATTGTTGTTTGCCATCGGGGCCCTCAAGCTCAATCAGGTGATTTTTGATTGGCGTACTGTCGCCCGATTCAAGGTCGATATCGACAGTAAGAGTCACTTGATTACCGCTCTGGACCGAGGACTTGTCGCCGTCGAGAGTCCCTGTAATAGCTGATGCTGGTGATGCGACACTCAACACAGAGACCACGACAACCGCTGCGAGCAGGACACTCAGCAGCCGTGTGTGGTTCTGAAGTTGAGACAACTTGTCGGTGAGAGACATGTCTGCGTGCTAGGTCCAACCATTCACATATAGTAGCTTCGGATTACCAAATCTGAGTTCAGATATTCAGAGAACCATCAGTCGGCCCCTTCAGATTTTCTATTCGTTAATCGTCCTAGTTCTGTGGTTAAGCTCCCTGTTATAGGCCGTTATAGATAGAGGAGTGACATTCTCGGTAGAGACTAAGGGACGTTTCTGAAAATCATTATTCTGAATGATAGCCAGTTTTATAAGTAGTATTGTCAAAAGAATTTGTAACACAACCGGGTCCGCGACGGACGGATCCCTCACTCACAGAATCAAAGACATGCTCCAACTCATACAGACTCTCGCAGTAGGCTGCTTCTTCATCGTTTTACTTCCCGTGAAGTTGCTTGCACGCGTTCTCCCAACTCGTGTTCTCAGTCGTTGGACGACAGGTCAGGTTAGTCAGCAAAGCCAGCCCTGTGCGACCGAAAACTCATCCAGCACAACGCGGAGTATCGTTCTTCCGATTTACAATGAAGATCCGTCTACTTGGGAATCTCTTGCCTACTCGCTTCGTGTCTCGGGGTGGGACGAAGTCATACTCACAATTGACCAACCGAATTCGGAAACACAGGCTGCCATTGATCGCATCTCCGACCCAAATATTAAATTCTCAATCTCGCAATCACGCCGCGGAAAGGGGGGAGCACTCCACGAAGGTCTCACAAGCACAACAGGAGATATTATCGGATTCATTGATGCAGACGGGGCAATTAGTACCGAGAGCATTGACAAGCTCTACGCAACTGTTGAATCGACCGATGCACATGTTGCGATCGGCTCTCGCGATATTGGGTCAAATAGCAGAGCTTCTCAGTCAGCCTTACGGCAACTGCTTGGACAGATCTATAGTAGGCTTGCACAAGCGGCAACGAAGGTCCAGGTGACCGATTTTCAATGTGGCGCGAAGGCGTTTGATGCACAAGTCTGGGAACAGACTCACCCCACGCTCCGTGAACGCCGGTTTGGGTTCGATACTGAATTCCTTGCACATGCGAATGCAAACGGATACACAATTGAGGAAGTCGGAATTGAGTGGAATGATCCTGGAGATAGTGAAGTAACGCTGTACACCGATATCCCGGATATGCTTCGGGCATTACTCCGTGTCCGGCGTTCACTACGGACAGTTTCTGAACAAGGAACTACGAACAAGCAATCGCTCGCACTTGTCTCTGCACACCCCCCAACGCGAGGTGGGCTTGCAGAGTACGGAGAGAAACTGGCACATGCATATCATCGTCGCGATGATGTCGTCCCAACAGTCGTCTCTCGAACAACTGAGAACACTAATAGAGAGTACCCATATCAAGTTGTGCCTCGCTGGCGGCGGGACTCATTGGCAGCTGCAGTATCACTTATTCGCGAAATTGCAGATCCGACGTACGATGCAGTACAGTTCAACATCCATATGACATACTTTGGTTCACAGAACCTCCACCGGTTTGTTGGCCTTCTCATCCCACCGTTTCTCAGCACGGTTCTCGAAACCAAAGTCGTCGTCACAATGCACGATTTCTTCGAAGTGGTAGAAGACGAGGAACTCCCAGACGATGTGGGACGGCTACACGTGTGGGGAGCGAAAATCGCAACTCGACTGTTGCTCCTTAGCGATGTTGTGACTGTTACATCAGAGAAGTACTTGGAACTTGTCGAGGTTGAATACGGGATCACGGACGCCGAGTACATTCCTCATGGCACCTTCCAGCAACCAATGAAAGCAGATGGAGGGCAAAACCATGAGACAAATAACCAGCCGGATAAGACAGACTCACCGTTCACGGTTTTATTGTTTGGCCATCTCGGCCCCACGAAAGACGTTGAAACCGCTGTCAACGCGTTTGAGCGTTTCCACCGCCGAGTTCCGGATTCTGAATTAGTAATTGCTGGTGGGTCCCACCCCGAGTATCCGGGGTATCAAAAGGACCTCAAACAACAATACGGTGATCTCGATGGTGTTCGGTTTACTGGATATGTTCCAGATAACGATCTTCGGCGTATCTGGAAGAATGCAACCATCGCAACGATGCCGTATCATACGATGACTGGCGTCTCCGGGGTGTTCCAACTCGCTAAGTCCTACGGAGTCCCTGTTGTTGCAGCGGACGTTGAGGGGATGCGAACATCGACTGTTGATACTGGTGGGGACGCAGTATTTGTCACACCGGGGGATGCACACGAATTGTGCCATGCGTTTGAGAAATTGCACGGGGACATCGAGTATCGACAAGAACTCGCATCGAAAAACCGGAAAGCGGGCGAAGAATGTACAATTGAGGATACCGCAGCAATGATGTCTGCAGTTCTCGCGGATTAACCTTACATCGCTATGGATTTTCCCCGTTCAACCTTTCTGACTCGGTTGGGGTCACAAGTCGACTCGTTACTGAGAGATGCGGGTATCGTCACCATTGGTGTCATCCTCAGTGGAGGAATCAACTACGGATTTCAACTGTTCATGGGTCGAGCACTTGGTCCTGAAGAATATGGCGTATTCGGTGCTCTGTTTGCACTTACGTATCTTCTGCAAGTATTCAGCCGTGGGATTCGGTTTGCTTCAAGTCGCCATGGGGCAAAACTCAATCAAGCTCAGCAGAGTGTCTTAGCCTTCCATTCGTCGTTCGCAATACGTGCTTTCGGGATTGGTATCGTTCTTGCTAGTATTGTAGTTCTCGCGACTGAAGAGCTATCAGCGTTGCTTGGTATCGGGCAGTTCATCACAATAATAATTGTAGCCCTCTCGATTCCGTTTTCTTTGCTTCTTCCGGTCAATATTGGGTTAATGGAGGGAACGAGTCAATTCAAAGATCTTGCTGGGTTTCAGGTGATACCTGCGGTTCTCAAGCTTGGGGTCGGTGCTGGGTTAGTACTACTGGGCTACGGGATTGCAGGTGCATTTCTTGGTATCTTCGCTGGCGTTGCCGTCGCTGCAGTCTGGTCTACGAAGCGTATTCGTGACCGAAACGCCGCGTTGGGGGATCTGTCAGAACTCTCTACCCACCATGCATACCGTTATCTAGTCCCAGCAACGCTTGCAGGGCTCTGTTTCAACATTCCAGGTAATGTTGACGTGATACTCGTCCAAGGGCTTACGAGTGACACCGCTGCGGGCTACTATACAGCAGCGTCTGTTCTCGGTAAGTCACTTATCTTCCTTGTGATCGGCTTGACTGCTGCGTTATTCCCTGCGATTGCTCGGATAGATTCTGATGAGACTGCAGATCAAAAACAGATGCAGTCGCTATTCAAACGGGGGATGGGGTATTCGGTACTACTCCTCGGAAGTGTAACCGCAGTATACGCCCTGATACCAAAGTTCATCCTTGTGATTTTGTATGGGGGTGCATACGCCAATGCTGCACCCTTTGTTCGATGGTACGCCGTTGCAATATTCGTATTCTGTCTGGCATTGGTCATTCTGAATTTCGAGCTGGCACGATCCAACTATCGATTCGTAGTCTTGTTCTCAATCGTCTCAATTAGTGAGGTCATTGCAATGATAGTGCTCGGAGGAGACCCAATTTCGCTCATCCAAACGTTACTGGCCGCAAACACGGGATTAGTCTGTGTTGGGGGTATCAAGGTGGGCTACGAGTTGTGGAGCTAAGTAGTCCACACGAACCGATGCAGGTTCCTATTGACCTCGCAACCAATACAACAATTGAGAATCTCCTCGATTGTTTTATAACTGCGCAGCAGGGACCGAATTAGTATGGATGCAACTCGTAACGTGGTCGAGGGGGTGAAACTCTGGGCACGGAGTTCTGTGAAAGCAATTAGGAAAGAAGGCTTATCCGGATTTTCGGAGTCAACTCGACTGCTTTACACACATATTCTGCGATTTTACGGACTCATTCACAACTACGGTGAGCCGATCTACGATGCTGAGTGGGACGTATTAATCGTGCTTGATGCGTGCCGAGCCGACCTCATGGAAGAGGTTGCATCCGAGTACGATTTTATCAATTTCGATGTCACCAACTCTCTCGGGAGTTGCTCTCCAGAGTGGATGGAGAAGAATTTCACATCGTCCTACATCGATGAAATGCAACAGACGGCATACATTACTGGGAACCCATATTCTGAGACCTGTCTTGAGTCAAGTGAGTTCGAACTGTTTGACGAAGTCTGGAGATATGCGTGGGACGAAGAACTTGAGACGATTCCACCAGGGCCACTTACTGATCGAGCAATTACAGTCGCCCGGGAAGGCCAGCCAGATCGACTAATTGTCCACTATATGCAGCCACACCACCCCTTTGTTCCATCACCTCTGGGTGAAGGCATACGACCTGACACGGGAGAGCGAATCGAATTTAGTGATCTCGAAGACGTGTGGACACGGCTTCAACGTGGAGACCTCAGTCGTGAAGAAGTCTGGGAGGGGTACCGAGACAATCTCGAATATGTCCTTGAGAGTGTCGAAACACTCATCAACAATATCGATGGGAAAGTGGTCATCACAGCTGATCACGGCAACGCACTCGGAGAATTCCACATGTACGGTCATCCGATCTATGCACCTGTGTGGCCACTCAAGCGAGTTCCGTGGTGTGAGTATGAAGCAACCGACTCAGGGACGTACACTCGGGACCAGACTGCATCGGAACGCCACGACACGACAGATGACGAAACCCTCTCAACAGAAGACAAACTCGCCGCACTTGGATATATATAGCACGTTCAACGGGCTGAAACAACAATATTTCAATCACATCACATGCAAAGAATCCTAACTCGTCTCTCTCAGCACAAGATCACCGATGACCAGCGTAACAGAGTTCTCGCAGGAATCGCATTTCTTGTTGCCTACAGTATTCTCCTCCAGGGGATTATTCTCGGCCGATACTATGCGATTGGTGACCTACCACCACACGCAAAAGGGATTGCACTAGCGAAGTTCTTCGGGACGTGGCATGAGACGATGTTGGGATTCGCACACCAGTACCCGATTCACAAGATGTACTTTGGTGTGTTTACTCAACTCCTTGGGCCACTCGGGCAGAACCTGCTGTTTCTGTCACTCCCAGTTGGTGCGTTCATCGCTTTCATCTTCCTTGGACGCCGGTTTGTTCCAGAAGGAACAGCACTCTTTGTTGCGGCAGGAGTGTACGCTCTCAACCCGCTAACGCTGGCGGAGATGGTAAACGGAGGGTCTGGAGAATTCCTTGCATACGTTGGCGGACCAATTGTCATTGAGTACTTATACCGGATTACAGAGCGAGATTCGCTCAGGCCTGTGCTCAAAGCAGGAGCGGCATTCGGGTTATTTGGTGTGATTCCATGGACCCTCTTTTGGATCCTTGCTCCGTTCGCGCTAAATCGCCTGTATTCAGTTCGTAAGGACCCAAAGTCGGTTTCCCGATTGGTAGCATCTGGGGGTCTTGGAATCCTGCTTTCGATTCCGGGCGTATTCTATCTCTTCGTTCGTGGGGCAAGTATCTCAACAGCCAATGGGTTTGCGAGCCATCTGGATTGGAACTACGCCGATGCTACTGTCCTATCGATACTCCGCCTTGCCGGCAATCACGGCTCATACGCGTTGACCACGTACGGATACAATACTGATTCATGGGCAGCTATTGGTCTTATTATCCCCTGTATTGCGCTCTTCGCAGTTACGAAGACAAAACTTCGGTTTCTCTACCCAACCGTTGGTGTGTTTGTCTCGTTCGCGGTACTTACGAATGCAACAGTCACCTACCCACTCTTCGAGCTATTTCCACCACTATGGACGTTCCGGAACATGACCAAGATTCTCTTTCCGATCTCACTCTGTGTCTTGTTGCTGTTTGCTGCTGGCTTCCACTATCTTCTAGCACTCACACGACGCGTGCCGTCTTTGGGACTGTTCAATTTTCAGGTGACCGAACCAATGCAGACAGTCTTCAATCGGCTTCCACAAGTTCTACTCGTCGTCCTCATCGTCAGTAGCTCGTTTGCGTATGTCGCTCCCATGGCAGGCGCAGCAGGACTGAATGGGACCTATGATGATAGCTATGCAATTCCAGAAGAATATGACACGGTCGCAAACTCGCTTGAAGGGAAGGTCCTCTGGGCACCGTACAGCTATACGACACAGCTTCGGCTGAGAGCCACATACCCAAATCATGTCGGAATAAAGAGTGGTGGTCTTAATACTGGAAAAGCGAATGGGGAGTACGTTCGCCAATTTTTCAGATCGATCGGAGCTGGTGACCGCCTCTACCCGCACCTTTCGGCGCTTGGAGTCCAGTATATTGTTGTTGACGAACTCCCCCAACAACGCTATCCAGCAACAGAAGGGCGTATTCGAATGGAAGAACGCCACGGTGCACCCTGGTTGTTCGGAAATCCGACCGAATTTGCCAGTCGATTCGACGACTCAGCAGCCTACACGCGAGTGATGGAGACTGAGAATCTAACGGTGTATCGTGTGAACGGCATTGAGCGAAAGTCCGGAAGCGTCATCAAACAGGGAGTTCACCGATTATACACACCTCAGACACCGAGTACGCACGCCGGTGACGCCTCGAATCTAATTTCGAACCCTAATTTCGAACAAGGGGTCTCCAGTTGGTGGACGAATCCCCGGTCGACAGGTACCCAAGCAACAGTGGTTTCTAACAACGGCACGCGAACACTCAAACTTGAGACGTCGACTGGAAACGTCATCCCTGTTGCTCAAGGATTCGAGACAGATCCGGAGCAAGCATACCAGGTAGCTGTAAATTCAACTGGTAATGTGTCGGTTGTTCTCTACTGGTATGACGGAGAAAAACGGGCAGATAACTCAAACCTCATCGATCGAAGGGAGTACCCCGTCTCAGAACACCCCATACAAGTGATTGCAAAGAGCGATTATCTATCGTTGCGCCTTCGACCGAAGAACGAAACAGTCTCCCTTCACTCGGTCTCCGTCAAGCCAACGACTGTGCCGGCTGCAGTTGGCTTCGAGCAGAATACCGAGGACATTCCAGGCGTCCTTATTGACGGAGAACAAACAGATACAAACGTCGGAAAAACGGTGGCTGTGAACCTCCCAGCAGATGAACGTGCCTCGCTAAATCCCGACATTGTTGTGACTGATGCAGAGTCCGTCCTGCCTGGAACTGTAGTGCTGAACGATACATATCGACAAGGGGCTGGGGTACTCCTCCCTAACGAGACGATTGAGACACAAATCCCAGAGAATGCGACAGTCACCACGTATGAAACAGAAAACGGGACTGTCGTTGATTATTGGGTCGTTGGAGAGTGGGATCACACGGAAACCGCAGTCAAATATACTTCCTACCACGATGCTTGGACAGCAGGAGCCAATGCAACGCATCTCCGTGCGTTTGGTTGGGCGAACGCATTCACGAATACAACGACAGCAGAGATCACTTGGTCCGGGAACGGAGTTAGATTACCCGTGGTCGGGATCTGGGGCTTCAGTTGGCTTGCTATACTGGCTGGGCTGACCTATCTCCGGCGAGAGCAAAACCAATGAATACACATCGGAGAGGAGTAACCCGAACTACTCACAGGAGAGATTGCCCGAACTGCTCGCAGGAGAAATATCTCGAATAGCAAATATGAACCAAACACAGAGCCTCTATATTCGTGGTGTACTTGTCTTCTCGGCAATTGCGCTTCTTGTATTTGCACCGCTGTTTGGTTCGGGGTATATCCTGTCGCTTGACCTTGTTTGGGCACCCGGAATGTCGCACGTCCAGCACCTCATTGAGATCAAAGGACCACTATACTATGGCCGGTTCCCCTTTGTCTTCCTCCTCGATACACTCGGGGTAGTTGTTCCGTTAGACGTCCTTGAGAAACTCGTCTTGATGAGTGTGATTGTGATTAGTGGTCTTGCAGGCATCCACAGTACTCCTGCACAGACACACACTAGCAAGTTTGCTACGGGGCTAATCTATGCTGTCAATCCATTCGTATACACTCGGTTTCTTGCCGGTCATTGGTATCTACTACTGAGTTACGCCGTATTACCGCTCGCCATCCGTGCGTACTATCAGTATCTATCTGGAGAGGTTGAGCAACCCTATCGTGCCTTACTGTGGGGAACGCTAGTCTCAGTATTCGACCCCCATGGAACTGTTCTACTTGCGTTCATTGGAGGGATATTCACTGTTGTACACGGCTTCCACTCGGAACTTGAACAAAACCTCTCAACCGTGAAACGGGTCGGGTTCTACTGTGTAGGATTTGTGCTTCTGAACAGCTACTGGATCCTCCCAGTCGTTACAAATTTGACCGGCGGCAACGGGACGCTGTCAGCGTACAGTATTGCCGATCTCACCGCGTTTTCAGCATATCCAACGATCGATGAAAACATCCTACTGTCCGTAATGATGCTCTATGGATTTTGGAGACCAGGCTATCTCACCACAACGAGTGTTCTCCCCACACCACTCGTGTTTGGCTTGTTTACACTGCTGCTAGCATTGTTGTTGTATGGGGTATTTATCTCAGACGACAAGTCATGGCGAGACGGGCTGTTTGTAAGTGCTATCTGCTGTTTCATCCTAGCAATGGGCGCTACTGGGCCAGTGACTGGGCCAGTTGTTACCAAACTGTTTGAGACTGTGCCCGGTCTTCTCGCGATGCGTGATACCCAAAAATTCAGTATTGGGCTTTGTCTCGCATACGCGTGGTTTAGTGGGGTTGCTCTCGATGAGCTTATTCGGGATTCCCCGATCAACGTCCCATCAGTCTCAAGAGACTCATCACTCCGAGTTGGACTTAGTCTGGTGATCTTAGTTGCGACGCTTTCATACTCTCTTCCAATGCTCAATGGTTTCCACGGCCAGTTATCGCCAACTGAGTACCCTGATAGTTGGAACGTACTCAATGAACGGCTCACCGACGACCCGACACCGTCTCGTGTTCTCGTGTTTCCATGGCATCAATACATGATGTTTTCATTTACAGACAGGACGATTGCAAACCCCACCGACATATATTTCGATAAACCAGTTTTGCGGGGCCGAAACATCGAAATCGGGACTATCGAAAGTAACGCTCCAGAACCCGCCCATCAAGAAGTTCGCAGCCTCTTGGCAATGGACTGGCGTGATCGATCAGGGTTCGGAGAAGCAACCGCTCCACTTGGAGTGAGATACATTGTGCTATTCAAATCTGCAGACTACGAGAGCTATAGCTACCTCAACGATCAAACGGATCTCAGAATCCAGGGTGAGACAACGGAATATGTTCTCTACGAAAATACGGCCTTTGATGGTCAACAACAGGACGCATGGCCAGCAAAAAGTTCGCCGATCCCAATGACAGCTGTTCTCGTTGGTTTCGGACTGTCGCTGCTGACATTACTGTCAATAAGTATCCCAGTAGGTCGACGAATACTAAACGAAAACTCTCGTTAACTTCCTGGGCTGGCGGTCGTCTGTCGCGCGGTTGATGTAGTCTTCGGCACGCGTGACATCCTCCTCGTCGGAAACCTCGCCGTTCACGGCGAGGAGGATGTCATTGGTTCGCGTTCTTGTAGGCAACACAAGACCGAAGCGTGGCCATGTCGTGGATGGTCGCGATACCTGCGTTCATTGAGTCGACCACAGAGTTTCAAGTCGCTGGTCAACTGCTGTGAGAACAGTTGAGTACACTTCGAGAGGATGGAGTGAAGACAGAGAAAGGCCAGTGACCTCCGCTGCATCTGGGGGCTGATGAAAATGTACCCGTGCGTTGTGAGTGTTTGGGTGTTGATCCCAGCGGCACTCCCATTGGGATCCGTCGTCATGCGCTTCGACATAGTGAATCGAGAAATCACCAGTCGTGAACCATCGGATATCAAGTCGTGCAGTCTCTATCGATTCGGGGTATCGGCCAGCATCAAGCAATGCGTGGAGGAGTCGTGGTTCGTAGGAGTCTGGGTCGAACTCTGTCTCGACCACGAACGAATCCGACGCGAGGTGTCGCTCAAGCAATCGCAGAGTCTGACGGTCGGGAGGCCCAGTTGAATTCGGTTCTGGGTCTTCAGGAGGTGTACCCATTTAGGCCGGGATGAGGTGCCCGTCGTTCTGGGAGAGCTGGCGTGCAAGCTCGTAGAGCCGAATATCCCGGATCACTCCCTGCCATTCATTGACCGCAGTCATGCGGTCGTGAATCGTTTCATGGGCTTCGTGGTCGAACACCGAGACCTCGTTGGGATCTGTGGTCTCGAATTGTGTCTCGTACTCCCGTCGTCGTTCTTCGAGCGCCTTCACGCGCTCAAGTATCTCTTCGACAGAGAGGTCATTTGCAATTCGACTGGCGTCTTGCCACTCCAGATACCCCTCATTCCGCTCATACTGAGCCGGTCGACTGTCTCTGTCTGCTCGGACAATGCCCATCTCAGCGAGTCGGTCAAGATGTTTTTTCGCAGCGTTAGGTGAGCAGTCCGCTAACTCTGCGATATCAGTGTACGCGGTAGGCGACGTAACACCCAGAACAACATCATAGACACGGCCAAACGTGTCTGTTCCCTCTTGCCATCTTCTCCGAGCAGAATCAGAGTCAGGTGAAGGGTCGAATTCAGTCATACGTTGGTGTAAGCGCTTTGTCTCAATATATCTTTGTGTTTTGCAGATATTTGAATGGTCATTGAAACGACTGGGAAGTGTCTATGACATCCTCCCCGCAGTAAACGGCGAGGCTTCCCACACATGGGGAATACCAGTCAGTCGTCGCCAGAGTCACAGATCACTCTAGTTGGCTCACGAGACGTGGTCTCGTGGACGCTAGCAGAGGGCCCCGACTCTTCGTAGGCCGTGAGGTCATTTGCGCTGGTACGCTCTTCTCACGGTGAGTCGTGGCGGTGTCACAACCGCTCCCACCCGGGAGTGACAAAATTTCTCGCTGGAACTAGAATGACAGAGAAACTACCGACCCCAATGTTAATTTTCGACGTTTATATTGAATTGCGAAGCCACCACGTCTCCTGCTCGCACGTTGCGAAGCGGCCAGTCGGCTTGGGCAGCACTCGCGTTCGGATTTCGAACAGGACACCACGGAGATGCTGACACTCGACACCACGTTTCCGGAGATCTGGACACGAACACGTCCCCGCTTCAACGTCAACGTCGTACGTCTTCCCGTTCGACAAGTCCACCTGATCAGCCGCAGGTTACTCGCTCACCACGATATCGTTGGGCGTGAACAGAGAGACATCCGAGCGCTCGTCAGCAACCGCTCGCAGGCCGTCGGAGAATCCTGAACGAGCGAAGCAACAGTAGTGAGACGTCAGAGTACCACCCTCAGGTGGCGTCCAGTCGACCTGCGCAGCGCTCCGCTCTAGGTCCGCAAGGTCGCCTTCGTTCATTTCTCGCTGCGTGTACTTGCACTCCCCAGCGACGAGTGTGCCGTCACTCGCAAGGCCGACAACGTCCAGTTCGTGATGCTTGTGCCACCAATAGCCAATCCCGTGGTAGGTCTTGGGAACTAACGACGGGAGCGCATTCTGACAGACGAGTTCGAACATTGAGCACATGTACTCCGAGAACGAAGGTGCGATCAACTCCTCAAAAGCATTGTCACCGAGCTGGGCGAGTTTCCCTTCTTGGCCGTACACATAACGGAACCAGAACCGAAACAGCGGTTCATTCAGTCGGTATCGGCTCTTTCGGGTCACGTTGGGATTTGCTGTCACCGGGATATCCCGTGTGACCAGTCGCAGTCGACGGAGCTTCGCGAGATACGATCCGAGTGCGTTCGAATCGATACCGGCGAAGTTAGCAATCTCATTCGCCTCGCGCTTTCCTGTCGCAATTGCGCGGAGGACTGTGTAATAGGTCTGTGGCTCTCGAATCCCAAACTCTGTCCGGAGAAGGAACTCTGGTTCGTTGTGGAGCACACCGTGTTCGGAGAGGACGTGTGTCTGGATGTTCTCCGCGAGCGATTTCGTTGGGGTGAGCGCCTGAATATAGTACGGCGTCCCACCGAAGACGCTCCACGTCTCAATCGTTGTCTCTGGGTCGTCCGTGGGGTACAGCTGTCGTGTGTCGGCCAACGCAAGTGGTGGTAGGTCGATAGTTCCGGTCCGGCGTCCGTACAGCGGGCTCCCGCCTCCAAGCACTTTCTCTTCCATCACGCTGATCGACGACCCGACGAGTACCAACGACGCCGCCGTCTGTTCGAGATGGAGGTCCCAGACCCGCTGTATCTTCGAGGGGACTGCATCGTCGGATTCGATCAAGTACGGAAACTCGTCGATAACAACGACTGCGTCCTGCCGCCCAAGCGTCTTGAGAATCGTCTCCCAGTCACGCTTGATATCGTCAACGACCGGGTACGTCTCGCGAGCGGTCTCGACGAAGCTTGCGAGCTGTACGTCCGGAGTCTCCTCGGTCGCCTGCCAGTACACCGCATCGTCTCGGTCACGAATTGCTTCACGGACGAGCGCGCTCTTTCCAAGCCGCCGGCGGCCATAGATGACGAGCAACTCCGCCGTATCACGGTCGAACCGGGATCGAAGAAACGAGAGTTCGTCGTCGCGGTTGACGAAGGAAGGCCGAGACATAGTCCGTATTTGGCTTGGTAGATCATAGTCGTTCTGATTATCTTAATCGTGATTTTACTAATCGTGATTTTACTAAAGGATACTAAGTTGAGGCCTTGTCTACGCGCTGTCCTCAAACCATCGGACGTCAAGTCGAACGTCACGAATCGACTCTGTGTTCTGTGTCAGTCAAAAGTCAAGTCCGACCCCAATTATCAAACAATAATGTAATTCTGTCTAGTTTTGTTTCTGAAACCACAGATGTAGAAGAGATTATGTCCACTGTGTGAGAGTGAAACTCGTTATTTCGTCTACAACCGACCGAGCCTTCATCCGCCTCTCGCCAACTGCGGATACGTTCACCCCTTCGACTGTCACCGCACAGTTCACTCGATTGTACTACCTCTTAGCGTCGACACAAACTCCATCCACTCTCGAATGGCTACTCGTCACTGATGGATCGAACCCAGACACGATCGAGTACGTTCTGAGCGTCGACACTGCACTCGCATCGACGATCGAAGCGTGGTGTCGAGAACTCGTTCCGAACTCGTTCGATATTTCGACTCCAACGACAGACCCACTCAATCGGCTCTCACCTGCTGACGCTGACGTCGACCCAGACGATGGGGCTCTCGAATCGTATTCACCACCACAATACCGAGCAGTCGAGTTCGTGGGCGTCACAGACCGACACGAAGACTGGCAAACCACGCTCACTCGATACGACGAGTTCACCGACAAACATAGCCGCCTTCCACTCGCAACGGTGGTGAGCACGCTTGCGGACGCGTCCGTGCCGATGGCCGTCCAGATACTCATCACACCGTATCCAGACTGGCGACACCACGCCATTGACAGAAAACAACGGCTCAAACACGGCCGGGATACGGTCTTCCAGCGATTCGTCGAGGACTGGCTTGTGTCGACAGACCCCGAGAACAACGTCTCTGACCCAGGGGTTCGCTCGCGCGTGGATGCACTCGACGAAAAAGACGCACAACACAGTTTTGCAGTCACCGCCCGGGCAGTCGCAACAACGACCGACCAACGTGCACAATTACCCGACTGTACCCCAGTCACCACGGCATTTTCTCACCTCAATGGCGACCACTACCGAATCGAAGGTCGCACACACCACGGCGAAGACGCAAAATCGATCTACGACTCACTACGCAATCGCGTCACGATCGACCCAGAACACTCGAAGCTCACTGCGAGACTTCCGTGGTCCGAAAATGCCAGTCGTGGACTCGTCATGGATGGGTGTGAACTTCCGGTGCTATGTCTCGTAGATGCAGCCAGCCTCCCGACAAAAGCTCACCGTGGACTCGCCCCCACACCAACAGACGAACACGGGCTTCCACGCCCACCGCGTGATCGGATCGAGCGGTATCGAACAGCGGGGTTCACACTCGGCCATGCACAGACGGCCGATGGCGATGCCGAAGCCGTCCCCATCTCACTGCCGCCAGCACTCCAACCACTCCATGTTGGTATGTTTGGCCGGACTGGATCAGGCAAGTCATCGAGTCTGGTTGCGGCGCTGCTCGCGAATCACGCAGCAACCGATGGCGCTGATATCCTCATAGACCCCAAAGGCGACGGGATGGCCGACGACTATCTCCGAGCACACTATGCGAAATACGGCTCTCTCGATGACGTCTACTACTTCGATTGCACAGAGACACTCCCCGCGCTGTCGTTTTTTGATATTCGCGACCAACTCGATGCAGGCATCGACCGGACAACTGCTGTCGAAGACGTCGTCGACCACTACATCGATATCCTGATCGGCATCATGGGTCGCGACCGATTCGAACAGGCGGTTCGGTCACCCGACATCATTCGCTACGTCCTCAAAGCGATGTTCGATCCGATTCATGGGTCGAACGCATTTAGCCATCGTGAGTTCCAGACGGCAGTCGCCAGATTACACGAAACGCGCGACCCGCCGCCGGTGGTAGATGAAGATCTCCAAGCGATGCTCGCCGGTGTCGCCGCCAATTCGAAGCGCTCGTTCGACGAGCTCATGCAAGGGGTTGCAAATCGTATCGAGAAAATCCCACTCGATGCACGCCTTGCACAGATATTCAATCATATCCCAGCCGACGATCGTGATGACCCGAAATTCGATCTTCGGAGGCTCATCGACGAAGATGCAGTCATCGTCATCGAGACGGGGGGTCTCAGACCGGCCTCACAACGCGTCATCACGCTTGTCATCCTCTCGGCACTGTGGACTGCCCTTCGACGCCGAACCCAACAAGGTGACGACGAAACAGACCACCCACTCGTGAATCTGTATCTCGAAGAAGCCGCGCAGTTATCGACGTCATCGCTCTTGTCAGACCTCCTTGCCCAGTCTCGTTCGTTCGGCCTCTCGATTACCTTGGCGATGCAGTTTCCGGCACAACTCAAAGAGACCAACCCAGAGGCCTATCGCGAAGTCCTCAATAACGTCTCAACGATTGTCACGGGGAACGTCGCAGTCGACCCGGAGTTCAGTCGGCGATTTGCAACAGCCGAACTTCCCGCAACGGAAGTCCAAACCCGACTCCGGGCGCTTCGTCGTGGCCAGTGGCTCGCAACGCTCCCTGCGGGATTCGGACAACCAGAGCCACACCCGTTCGTCCTCCAAAGTCCACCACTCCCGGCTGGCCACCCAGAAAGTGAGGCCCCGTTTTCGCCCGCTCGTGAGACAGCATACGCGACAGCACTGGAGTTGTGTACTACTCGATCTTCCCACACGTCTGGGATCGATGTCTCGAAGATTGGCAGTCGGGCCACCACAGAGCAAACACACACGTCACTGGGCCACCGTGAATCAACGCCGCTTGCTGATTCAGAAGCGTCGACACACCACGCGACTCCCGAGCCCTCACAGACACCATCCGGGCACTCACCACCAGAACCCTACCCAGATCGAAACGCACCAACACCCGATGCCCGTATCAACTCTGCGCTACCCTACACGTCGCGTCTCCCACCGATGGTTGTGTATGACTCAGAAGTGCACGTCGTCGTCTGTGAGGAGTGTTCGACTCGATACGACCCAACACTCACGGGCATCAAAAACGCCGTCGAGTGCTGTCACAGCCTCGATGACGTTGACCGCGATGACATCCCAATCTCACAACTCCCACTCAAACTCTCGGCAGTCGAACGCGGCAGTAGTGCCTTTACTGACGCACAACTACGGTTCCTCCAAGCGGTCTACTCTGCACATCAGCGTCGATTCGACCCCGAGTTCGAGTACAACCTCTTGTATGACAGTATGGTTCGTCTGCAAGAATACACTGGCATCAGATATCAAGAAGTAGAAGAACTCATCGATGGCGGATCTCTCTCGGTCGATTGTAAGTATCCACACAAGCTCTACACAGTCACACCAAAAGGTCGTCGTGCGATTGCAGTTCGCCATCGCGAAGGCATTGCCCACGGCCACGGCCGCGGCGATCTGAGTGAGTCGAGTCTCCACGTCGTCATGGTCGAACTTGGCCGGCGGTATCTCGAAGCACAGTTCGTTAACGACGATGACTCGGAAGCTGTCGAAGCTGTTGCATACTACGAACACGAAGGCTCGCGTCTCGATGCGGTCTGTCTCGATGAGCATGGCGACATCGTCGTCACCCTCGAAGCTGAGCGAGCGAATCACGATATTTTGACTGCAGTTCCAGACGACTATGACAAGATGGCTGCGTGCGATCCCGAAGCAGCGGTGTGGGTCGTGAAGAATCGAAGTGATGCACATGAGGTCCTCCGTGCACTCAACGAGCCAAACGAGGGCTACCCACGCGTCGAAAAGACCTACAGTTCGAATTCGCCGCCATCGTCGTTCAAGATTCACCAACCCGGATTCACCGAGATGCGCACGCTACAGGAGTTGCAGTCGGTACTATCCCAGTCGTGAAAATCGCCAGTCACCAGTTACAAACGAGAGAACCAACGAAACAGGGCTGGGCTACCGTCTGAACCACCCAAACAGCGACCACCCACGACCACTCTCGTCTGTCTCGCCTTCCGCAGCGACCGCCGCTTCGAGTTCACGTCGCCGTTCGCGTTCGGTTTCCAACTCCGCTTGCAATCGTTCGTTCTCTGCGAGTGTCGCTTCGAGATGACTCTGCAGGTCTTTGAGTCGTTCGAGAGTGCTGGTATCCCGAGCTGCGACTGTCTTTTCACTGTCGGTTGGTGTGGCCGATGTCGGCTTACGTGGTGGCTGGTAGTCCCCACGTCCAGTTCCATCTCGGGCGGGGTCTGTGGTCGACGTTGAACGGCCGGCTGTAGTCGACCACTGTGAGGGGTCATAAAACTCGGACGTGCCTGAAACCGCCCGCTCAATGGTCTTTTCTCCGTATGTTGACCCATCGGCGAAATGAACGTCATCCCATTTCTTGCGATACAGTCCAGAGTCTCGGAGAAGCCGGTCTATCTGTGCTGCGTCGCCACCTGTCCAAAACGCGAGGATCGAACACAGCGCCATGTCTGCTTCTGAGTGGCTGTCGTACGCGCTCGTGTCACCTTTCCACAGTCGGCTGAATTTCAGGCCGTTTGCTGCGTTCGATGCACGTTCGACCACATCTTCGTCGGTGAGGTCGTTTCCTGGCGTGTCGACAGCACTCGGTTCCTGAATCGTGCTGTCTGTGTTCGATGTGTGTTGGTCACGCTGGGTATGTTGTGTCTCGAAGTACGCACCGTGGATTTCGGTGAGTTCGTCCGTTCGGTCAGCAACTGTCGTGGGCGTCTCGTCGACGTGGTCACCAGTCACCGTAAAGAATCGTGAGTCTTCGTAGAGTTCGAGGTTCCCTGTTCGGTTGCCACCTGGCGGTAGTGATCCACGGACGATGACGTGATAGCCCGTTCCTGACGGACTAACCTCTGTATATGACGCAAGCTGGTCGATGATCTCTGTGGCCCATTCGTCTGTCTCGCCCGTTTTACGACTGCGGCATTTGTCGAGATCGACACCAACATACGGGTCGTCAGTACTGAACACGAAGCCGACACCATCTGCCGCGCCATCTGTTGCATACGCGAGCGCGTCGTCGAACGTCGTCCACGTCGCCGCATCGGTTGCAGAAGCGTAGCCGCCGTTCACCGAGACTGGAACCTTCGTTTCGGCCCCACCGCGTGTCTGTTTACGCCATCCCACCCAGTGGTCCCGTTCGAGGAGTTCGTCGGGGAGTGTGTCGCGTGCGGGTAGGGGTGGAGCCATCGGTACTCGATGGTCTCGTAGACACGTAGATAGCTATTTCGTGCTGCTACACCGGTGCGTCAATTTCTCCGGGTTCTGTGGAGATACGATGGGGGTTCGCTCAGTGTACACAAACCCACGGCTCTGTTGAAATCCTCCGCAATTGATAGTTTCCCACCTTCAACCGCTCAGTACAGGGGACTCACGGATCGCTCAATACAGGGAACTCAGGAATCGCTCAGTAAAGGATAGCCAGTTGACATCAAACCATTTAACCGAATCTCCGGGCATTGATTCTCTATGGATGTCCGCCGTGCCCTCCTCGGCAACCCTGACCTACGCCGCCGTCTTGCTGGCACCATCGTTATGGAAGTTACAAGGCTAAAACCCCGCCCTTCAGGGCGGGGATACAGCCGACAATTCCTCCACTAATCACGCTCGATGGTCCTGTTGGATATTCTACGTTCAGTCGTCACTTTTAATACCTGAATTTCCATAACTGGTTATGGACTCAGTCCGATGCTGGAGACAACCCGCACTTATCGAGCGAAAATCGTCAACCACCAACAGGTGAGCGACGACCTCGACCAGTGCGGGTTCTCCGCGTCGAAACTGTGGAATGTCGCCCGATACTACACGCAAGGCCGATGGGATGAAGACGGGGAAATCCCCGACGACGGCGAACTCAAATCCGAACTCAAGGAACACGAACGATACAGTGACCTACATTCTCAGTCAAGTCAGCGAGTTCTTGAAGAACTTGCTGAGTCGTTCACAAGTTGGTACAAAGCACGCCAACGAGGAGACGAGGACGCCAACCCACCCGGCTATCGCAAACACGGCGACGAACACCCGCGCTCCACCGTGACGTGGAAGCAAAAGGGCATCAGGCACGACACCAAGCACAATCAACTCCGTCTGAGCAAGGGGTTCAACCTGAAGACTCACCGTTCGGACTTCATCCTCTGCGAGTACGAAACACGCCCCGACGTGACCGTGGAGAACATCCAGCAAGTGCGGGCCGTGTGGAACGGCGACCACTGGGAACTCCACCTCGTCTGCAAAGTCGAAATCCCCGTAGAGGACGCACCCGGCGACAACACCGCTGGAATCGACCTCGGCATCAAGAACTACCTCGCTATCGCCTATGACGACGGTGATGCGGAGTTGTATCCGGGGAACGTCCTGAAGCAAGACAAGCACTACTTCACCCGCGACGAGTACGACACGGAAGGCGAAAACGGCCCGTCACGACGTGCTCTCCGTGCCCGACAGAAGTTGTCTCAGCGGAAAGACCACTTCCTGCACGCCCTCGCCAAACACATCGTTGAACGGTGCATCGACCATGAGGTAGGCCACATCGCCATCGGTGACTTGAGCGAGATTCGAGAAGACGAAAATGGTGAGTCTCGGAACTGGGGCAAGCGTGGAAACAAGAAACTCCACGGATGGGAGTTCGACCGCTTCACGACCTTGCTCGAATACAAGGCAGAGGAACACGGCATCCTCGTTGACCGAACGAGCGAACGAGACACGTCGAAGACGTGTTCGTGCTGTGGTCGGAAGCGTGATGCGAATCGCGTGGAGCGTGGCCTGTACGTCTGCGAGTCGTGCGGGACGACGATGAACGCAGACGTGAACGGTGCAGTGAATATTCGCAGAAAGATAACTCAGAATCCCCCAACTAGGGATATGAGTAACGGTCGTTTGGCACGGCCAGTAGCCTACCTGTTCAACCAAACCTCCGGGTCGTTCCACCCGAGGGAACAGGTAGGTTGCGAACCCTAATATCCCAACGCTCGGGAATCCTCGCCCTTCAGGGCGGGGAGGATGTCAATCTGGGTGTGCTCACCGCGCTGGCTCTCGGATATCTCTTGACGTACGAACTGGACCTGTGGTGACGCCCAACCACAACCCACCCGAGAACGTCGCCACCTCACCCGTTGGACTGCCGACGGAGTTCGTTAATTACTGTGGGAAGCACAATACCCACACCGAACAGCGCAACGAGTT
Source organism: Haloferax sp. ATB1 (assembly GCF_000730175.1). Lineage (NCBI taxonomy): Archaea > Methanobacteriati > Methanobacteriota > Halobacteria > Halobacteriales > Haloferacaceae > Haloferax > Haloferax sp. ATB1. Next base: position 109,737 of record NZ_JPES01000088.1, read on the forward strand.
CCACAAGTCCATTTCCCAGATACTCCTGTGCCAGATACCAGGCAGTGAGTCCGAAGAACATGAACACGAGCGTCGTCTTCGTCTCGGCGCTCAGGAGTCGGTCACGAGCCATACTGGGTGGTTTCGGGTAGCGCTCCGGGATAAAATCGATCCAAGGTCATTTCCGTGAGGGTTGCGACGCCTCAGGAATCCCGTCGTCCACATCGGAGTCCGCATCGACACTAGAACGCGCGTGATGTCTTTCGACAACGATAGACACAGAGTCGAGTGAACGACGGTACCGACTACCACAACCAGTATCGAAGTCTCGGTGTCCATCCGGAAGACCGTTCTCACAGCGGTGACGGGGCGTTTCACGGCCGTGAAACGGCGGTTCGTGGGGTCGAAAAACCCGTCTCGATTTAATAATCCCCGTCGACAACGGTGGATCCGTGTCCACGCCCCCGTCATGGATCGATGAACGAATCGATCGGAACCTCGACAACACGCTCACACAAGAGCACGTCGTTGAGACGATGATCGAGTCCGATCGACCGTTCTTCTCCCTCCGGCAACTGCACGCACGAATCAAACCCGAAGTGAGCAGGGCAACAGTTCGAAATCGGTTACAGGAGTTACAGGCAATCGACGTCGTGGCCACAGAGACGTATCCCGACTCGATCACCCTGTACTACATTAACCATCCAGCGTCGGACTGGCCCCTCTCGCCCGAGGGAAAACGCGCGCTAAACGCAGATACCCCGCTTGACCGGCTCTCCACACGAGGATTCCTCACGCTATCGGACACGGCAGGCATCCGCACGCTCGTACTCGCCGGGCTTCAGTTGAGTTTAGACGCTTCTCGTGGCCTTCAACCTGCGATATCCAACACCCACGACCCATCTGAAGCGAAGGCTTCGTGATGCAGTCGCTGCCGAAGATGCAGACGTTCCGCAAGAACAGATGAAGTCGTGGAGGGAGAGAGCAGACCGTATTGAACGTCCACACCGAGGATTCGGAGATGCCAGCGAATTCGTTCTGGCGATGTGAAGCAGTACCGAACCCCCACGACTTCATCTGTTTCAGCACGTTTCAAGCGCTCACACGCTTGGAATCGGCTCTTCAGTCTCGGTAGGACGCGACTACATCCACGGGAGAGGATAGCCATACGACGGTGGCACTCGCTCGAACGCATGCGAACCCGACTCAGTCAGTCACCTGGACTTGGCGTAGTAACAACTCGAAACTCCCGAAACGACGAATGCGGAGCGTCTCAGGACCGCGAGTGGAACGTCACGCTCGAACCAGTACTCCATCTGGTTCGACATTCGCGACACCACCCACCCCCACGACTTCATCTGTTATCGCCCTGCTCGACCGTGTTCACAGCCGAAGTCGACGCGAGCGGAACGCAGAGCCACACAAGATGGCTTTTGCAGTCGCGTCGCCTACACAGGACATGGATTGGAAGACGAAAACGAAGTTGGGTGCGGGCATCGTCGGCGTGGGACTGGCCACCGCAGCAGTCTGGACGGCCGTCGACCTCGTGAACAACCGCGGGACTGAACGAGTCCCCTACAAGACGGTTGAGCGAATCGATGGTGTCGAACTCCGGCGATACCCGGAGACGATTCGCGTCCGGACCACCGCGTCTAACGGCCGAGAGGCGTTTTTCCGCCTGTTCAACTACATCGACGGCGCGAACGAAGGCGGCACGTCCGTCTCGATGACCACGCCCGTCGAAACGGGCGCGGACACGAGAGCCACCGGAGACGCCGATGACGGGGCCAGCGTGACGGGCGAGTCGATCTCGATGACCGCCCCCGTCGAGACAACCCGAGAAGACGGTGCGACGATGTCGTTTTTCCTCCCTGCAACGTACACGCCGGAGACCGCTCCGGAACCAACGAACGATGACGTGAAGCTCGTCGTCGACCCGCCACGGACGCTGGCCGTCCTCCGCTTTTCGTGGTGGGCTCCGAGCGTCCGCGTCTCGCTGAAAGAACGCACCCTCCGGAAGACGCTGGCGCAAGCCGGCATCGAACCGACAAGTGAGCCCCGCCTCTTGCGCTACGACGCACCCTTCACGCCCCCGTGGCTCCGTACGAACGAGGTGGTCGTCGAGGTGGACACGACGAGTGTTCGGCGGGCGCTAAGGTGAGAACACGGAGACTGTCTGTACGTTGGTGTTTCGTGTGCGTATACGACCCCCCGGTGTTCAAGTCGGGGAGACTGTCATCGACCCGCCGTTACATTACGACCGCCGGCCGTTTCCACGACCGTTGGCGTTTCCGTTCTCGTGTCCGTTTCCAGGTTCGTTGACGTGTTCGTTCTTGTGTCCGTTCCCACGCGAGTCGGCGCTGCACGATCCCACAACGTCATCGCTCTCGTCGCTCGTCACGCGGAATATCGCCGTCGTCCCGCTGATCTCGTGGCCGACGAAGACGAGCGGGTCGTCAATCGGGCTCTCCTCGGCGGTCGCGAAGTCCAGTCCCTCGGGGCCGAGGTCGCCCGCAGCGCCAGCGGGGGCGTCACCGTTTTCGATGGCCGACTCGATGTCGACCGAGAAGTCCCGGTTGTTGACGTACTCGACGAACGTGGCACACTCGGGCTCGGTGATGTCGTAGACCATGATGCCGCCGACGCGTTCGAGTCCGATGAACGCGTAATACCGGTCGCCGACCTGCCCGATTGTGAGCCCTTCCGGCTCGGGGCCTTTGTTGTCGCTGCGGCCGTCAGGGTCGTGTTCGTTGTTGTCGTTGTTAAACTGGTCGCCGAATCGCTCTGCGGTGATGTCTTCGAAGTCGCTCCCGCTGTCGAACACCCGCTCGCCGTCCGTCGTGAAGATGCTGAACGACCGCCCGCCGAAGACGTACAGTTCCTCGTAGCGCCCGTCACCGTCGACGTCACCGAGCGTCGTCGTCACGCCTTTGGCCCCGAGATTCTCGGGCTGTTGGAGTTCCTCGACGCTGTCGATGCCTTCGATCTCGTCGAAGTCGAACGCTCCGGGGTCAAGTCGGAGGTCAGAGATTTCCGCCTCCTCGCTGAACGAGTCGTAATCGCGACTGTCGCCCTCGTTGGCCGTCACGAGGTAGGTCTTGCCATCGGGGCTGTACGCGCCGATTGCGTCCGGCTGGAGAATCCCGTTGATCGGCCAGTTCCGGACGTTGACCCCACCGTCCTCGTTGCTTGCATCGAGTTCGTTTCCGGCCAGACTGTAGTCCTTGAACCCCAACGGCAGGAGATTCTTGATTTTCGCCGTGTCGATGTCAATCTCCGCAATCGCGTTGTTCTCTTGCAGCGAAACCCACGCTGTTTTCGAGTCGTCGCTCACGGTCACATACTCCGGCTCGAAATCCTGCGACGCGCTCGCGTTCGGGCCGAAGATGCGGATGCCCTGCTTTCGGAGCTGCTTTTGTTTCCCGTCGAAGGCGGTGAAGTCGGCGGTGCTGACCGTGGGGGTATCCGCGCCGTCGGAGACGTTGACGATGCTGACGGAGCCGCGGGGGTCGTACGCGTAGTTGTCCGTCGGCTCACCCTCGTTCGCGACGAGCACTCGCGTTCCGTCCGGGGTGAATGTGACCTTGTCCGGAAGCGGGCCGACCGGTGCGGTCCCCAGGCGTTCGAGCGTCTCGGGGTCGTAGAGCCCGACTAACCCGGAGTCCTGGGCGACCTCTGCTTCGAGCGCCACGGCGACAACGTCGGCAGACGTCGCGACGCTGTTCGCGGAACTCACGCCGTCGAGTTCGCTCGCGGCGTCGAGTGCGCCGACCTTCTCTGGTGCAGTTGGGTCCGAGACGTCCAGGACGTCGACGCCACCGAGGTCGGCGTTGATCACGAACAGCCGCTGTGTGGGGGCGTGGTAGGCGATGATTTCGGCCCCACCTTCGTCGAAGAGCCCCGACTCGTACCGGCCGATCTGTTCGAGCGTTACGTTCTCGTCTCCCGAAACTCCACCCGCAGTCTCGGAGCCACTCACCGCTTGGCTGTCGCCCGCGACAGCCGTGCCTGCGAGGAGTCCAAGGACGGTTCCACCTGTGAGGCCCAAGACGGCTCGACGACCGAGACCGCTCGTCTGTTGTGATCGTTCCACAGTCGATAGCCCCCGTCGGCCACGTTAAGCACTTATAATAGCTGACCTGATTGCTACGTAGTGAACTGTTGACGATACTACGGAATCAAGGGACTCCCCGCCCGTTTGAGCCAGGATGAATCCGGCCGTTGCGTTCGTCACCTACTGTTCGAAAGGTGGTGCAGATAGCCCGTCTGTGATGCGCTGGGAACAACGCCTGATCGAGGACTCGTATCTGATAGCACACCTGCGACAGACTCCCGCGTCCAATTCCTGTGGAGAATCTAACACCGCTACTACCGAAAATTGGACATGCTTGACGACCAGTCATCCGCGACAGCGACCACGCGAACAACCCGACCATCGTGCTACACCTCTAGCGAAAATTGCGTCGATTCTACACCGTAGTGGCGAGGGTGAACCGGGTCACACGCGCTACACACCCCGATACGCAACGGTGTACATGGACGACGATTCTCCGCAAAGGTGTACTCGGTTCGCGTCGATCACTGACGTATCCGGAGTCGCCATCGACGCCGGCTGTGTGGCACTCGTCACCCACCCGGTTCCGGCCTACAGCGCCCCACACCGCTCACAGGGGTGATTCGCCCGTTCTTATCCTCCGTGCAAGTGCCGTCTTGACGGCCACGTATCGTCGCTCGACTACGGTTGGAATTCGTCGATTCCCCAGCACACCCTCTCGAACGTGGGGTGTACTCCCCGATTTCGCGATCGGGAATCGGGACCGAGTTGGCGTCTGCACGCGCTCGCGACGCGTGACGACGACAGTTCACACTTCCCCGTCTGTCGCCCTCTGAACGCTCGTTTTCGGGCGTTCGACCTGAAATGGGGGTTCGTCGACGACGACCGAATATGGCCGCGATTGCCGGCCGAATTGGAGGTGTCGCGACGGCGGCCGAGACGGACACGTTGTTGCGGGAGTTGACGTGGATGTACGCTGACTCGTCGCAAAACGGGGGGGACTTTTCCGACGACAGGAGGAAGACGAGAATTGTGCTTCCCGTCCAGTCGGTACTCAAGGAGCTCATCGGGCTGCTATTTTTGTTGTTCTTGGTCGCCGGCCCGATCCTCCTGTACATCCTGGTCCGAAGCCAGGGACTACTCGGAGACCCGCCCGGTCGGGGACTACAGTAGCACCCCCGACGAGACGGCTCTGACTTATATCACTGCCCGAACCGACACACGAGTACGGAATGGCCGACACACGAGTACGGAATAACCGACACACGCCCACTCGTCGAGACGGGTAAACGCCTTGGGACGTACGCCCTCATCGTCGTCGTCCTCGTCGCGCCCTTCGGTCCGTTTTGGTAGTCGGGTCGGCGGTAGGCCGGGAGGCCTCCCTCGTGCATATCGGGGTCGCACTCCTCGCCGGGTCGCCCGTTCTTCTATGTGGACTCGTCGTCCTCGAACACTACGCGGGAGTCCGCGCGAGGACCGTCGCGTCGTTCGACGGCTTCTTCCTCGGCCTCAACGCGGGAGTGCAAGGTGGGGAGTGTCTCGGTCTCTCGCAGAACGCATCGGCGTTTCCCGGATTGACCGGGGCGCTCGTGTGGTCCCTCGCCGTTCTCGAACTGTACGACCGGATTCGGTGAACTGTCCTCTCGGTCGTGTCTTGGCGGGCGAGTCGACGACAGGCGTGTTTTGCCCTCGTCACCGCAACAATCTTCTGGAGGTACATAGGGCTCACAGGTCCGTTCCGACGGCATGGCTCACCACGGACCGGATTCACACCAGTTGCTGGACCAAGCACCGCTACTGGATTCGACCCGAGACGAACTCATGGGTTTGGGAGGGCACCGTCCGAAAAAACATACGTCCGATTGAGACTGACGAGCGGTTTCGGGCGTTCTCCTGCGATGTTGTTCTCGCGCTAGCTTCGACGCCTGTCGTGGCCGTAATGAACATATGCCGGCGGGCGAGTGTACCAGTCACGGATGCCGACGCGAGAGCATATCGACCAGAAGCCCACGAGCGAGCAGCGAAGCGAACTCGCTGCACAGGACACCCGCGACGACGACGACCGCGTCGCGACGACGCCCAACGGCGCGTACACCGGCGGCTACGCGTATCACGAACTCGACGGAGACGGCGAAATCGTCTGCGGCGGCCACAGCGAAGGTCACTTCGTCAAGGTCACGCGCGGCGAGGCCAAGCGGACGGGCAAGACGCCTGCGGGAAGTGCGAGTGGATTCTCGAACTGAAACGCTAGCGCCCGCCACTGCGACGCCCGTCGGCGAAGCGGCGTCCGCGTGCCGGCGAGCGGGCGACCGACGGGTTCCTACCCCGACCACGTGGCGCTCAGCGGGATGACGAACCGCCCGTTTTCTTCGAGGACGTACTCGTAGCCCGCGTCCGGGTTACTCGGGTCGCGGAACTGTTTGACCGTCGTCCGCTCGCCGAGTTTGAGCGTCGCCCCGGCGCTCGTCGCGTCCTCGACGCCGACGATTTCGTACGCGCCGTTTCGGCCGTCGACCGCGTCGGCGTACACCCACGAGCCGACCGCGCTCTCGATGCGCCCGGGGTCGAGCGGCCCGTTCGACACGCTGACGCGCAGTTCGTTGTCGAGCGAGAGGCTTCGAGTGAAGCCGTCGACGGTCCCCTCGATACGCGGCCGTTGGTCGATGAGTCTCTCGCCGTCGGCCGTCAGCGACGACCCGTCGACGAGGTACGCGTGTTCGTGATTCCCCGCGTCGTCGACGGAGTAGACCGCGAACGCGCCGTCGCAGGAGAAGACGCCGTCGACGGTGTGCTGGGTCGGTTCGCCGTCGGGACGAGCGGTCGCACAGAGGACGTAGTCCGTCCGGCCGTCGTTCAGTTCGACTTGCACGGCGCGGGCGGTCGGGTCGTCGCTCTCGACGGGGACGGCGGTCACGTCGGCAATCGCTCGCTCGCCCTCGTACGATTCGATAACTGACCGGAAGACCGAACTGCCGCGTTCGGGCCGTCGGTGGGCGAGGAGGTAGTTCAGCGAGTCCGGGTTGTTCCAGCGCTGTGGCGGGTCGCCGGTGGCGATTGCCACGTCGTCGCACGCCGTCAGCATCGTCAGGCGCATCCGGACGGGGTCGGCGTCGGCCGGCCGGACGTCCCAGTAGTCGAGGGCGTTCCACTCGACGCTGAACCGGTCGCCCGGGTCGGGGTCGCGCTCGACCTCCGAGAGGTAGTTGAAGCCGTTACCGACCCGCTCGTCGTACTCCGTCTGCTCCCCGGGGCCGGGCTTCTGAACGTCTCGACCGGCGTACGTCCCCCCGTCTTGCGGCGTGAGGTGCAGCCGCTCGGTCGAGACACCGGACTGTTCTTCGAACTCCGTCCGGAGGAGTTCGACCGCGGTGCCGTCGACGGTGAACCCGTCGAAGTAGAGACTCCCCGTCTGGCGCGTCCCGAGTCCGCCGAAGATGCCGACCCGGTCGTCGGTCGCACTCGGTAACTCGTAGGTCCCCCGTGCGCGGGTCGTACCGTCGGGCGATTCGAGCGCGACGTCGACGGTCGTCCCGTCCGTCGAGACGGTGAGCGAGTACCACGCCCCCTTCCTCCAGCCGTCGATTGACGTGGACGCTGCCCACGTGTTGGCCTCGGGGTAGAACAGCCCGAGCCGCGGGTCGTCACCCGAACCGTGGTTGCCGACGCCCGCGCAGACGTGTCGACCGCGCTCGTCTTGGCCGAGGTAGATGGCTTGGACGTGTTGCCAGTAGGCCTCCGTCCCGGTCGGCTGTGCGTTGATAGACACCCGCGCCTCCGCGTCGGACCCCGCGGCGACGGACAGCCCACGGCAGTCGTGCGACTCGTCGGAGGGGTCGAAGACGCGTATCGACCACGACCCGTCGACGGCGGCGTCCCGCGAGGGTTCGATGCCGCCCGCACCGCCGCGGGCGACGAACTCCGAGACGCCGTCTCGAAGGTCGTACGTCACGCGGTCGCCCGGGGTCGGCGGGCCGTGGAAACTGAAGTGGTGGTCGGTCCCGCCGGCGACGGCGAAGAAGTCCACCGCGTACGAGTTCGCCTCGTCGATGGTCACCTGCGCGGTCGTTCTGCGGTATCGGTCGGTCTCCTCGTACACGTCGGCGGCGTCGACGTCGAACAGTTGGACGCGGTCCGTGTGGTCGAACCGCTTCGGGGCGGCGACCCACTGCCGGTCCTGCTGTCGCTCGTTGACGACGACGGTGTTGTGGCTCACCGTGTTGGCGGTCCAGTGCCACCGCTTCGGCCAGTCGCCGGTCTCCTCCGGATAGCCGAGGTCGGGCGAGAGGTTCAGGTCGTGGCCGAACACGCCGAGGTTGAGCGTGTCGCGGTGGCAGTGGCTCGTCCCGTAGCCGTCGTCCGGACCGAACGCGTTCCGCCCGTAGTACGTCCACACCCCGCGCCCCGTCCCGTCGGCGGCCGACCCCGCCCGGAGGGCCGTGAACCCGTAACCCGCGAGCTGTGTGCTTTCGAGGTCCAGCGGCCCGGTCGCGGCCAGCGCCGTCTGGAGCGCGGAGTCGATCTGCTCGGGGTTCCGGTCGAAGATGTCGCCTCGGAGGCCCGCGTCAGAGTTCCCGTTTCGGTGATACAGCCACTTGACGAGGCCTTCGCCCCCGTATTTCACGTACGCCCGAATCAGGGTGGCCGTGGGAATCATGTCGTCGAACCCCGGACTGCCCGTCCCGGCGGTGTCGCCGATACGCGGAACGTACCGATTGAGGAACGTCAGCCGCGACTGAGTCTCGAACGCCTGACTGACGAGCGGAGTGCGATACAGGTCGGCACCGGAATAGCCGTCGTAGCCGTTGAGAACCTCGGCGGTGCCCTCGAACGCCCGGGCGACGAGGCTGTTGTAGTGGACGCTCGCCTCGTTCGAGAAGCCGTCGCGGTCGAAGTCGGCGAGGAGCTTCGACAGCACCTCGCCGCCGGTGAGACGCCAGCGGCCGAACGCCGTGCCGTCGTCTTCCTTTTCGAGCGTTCCCGCTTTGAACAGGAAGTCGAGCGCCTCGTCGGTGTAGCCGTCTCGGTCGTCCTGAACGACCGCCGAGAGCGCCACCGTCTGCTGGTGGCTCCCGAAGTTGCCGCGTATCTGCGCCCGCTTGACGCCGGGGAGCATCTGCCTGATGAACCCCGATTCGATGTTCGACCGGACGGCGTCCGTGGTGTCCTTCGCTGGCAACGAGGGGTACTCGGTCGCCTTCCGGTCGAGAAAGCGCGTGAGTTCGGAATCGACGTCGAGCGCGGGGAAGACGGCGTCGTAGGCCTTCATGACGGCTTTGACCCAGTACGACTCCCAAATCGACCCGATCTGTTTGCCCTGCCCCGTCCCGCCGTGGGTCGGGTTCGGAAGCCCGTTTACCTCCGTGTACCCGCCGTCGTCGAAGTACACCGTCTCCTGGAGGCTCATGTCCGGATACACGTCGGCCAGTCGGTCGAGAAGCACCGCGACGGCGCGTGCGTACCGCTGGTCTTCGGTGTAGAGGTAGGCGTGCGAGAGGTTGTCGAGCATCGAGCGCATGCCGTAGATGACGTTCCAGTGGTGGGCCCACCCGACCGGCGTCCACCGGACGCCGGGGTCGCCGAGGTCGCCGTTCTCGTCGACCCAGCCGAGGCCGTCGTCGACGCCCCACTTCGGACCCATCTCGGGGTGTTCTTCGTTGACGAGGAGCGACCGGTCCGCGAGCGACGGGTCGAACGCGCCCGACTCGTCGAGGCCGCTCCGGCGATACGCCTCGAAGTCGTTCGTCGGAAGCGTGTACTCGCGGTCGGATATCTTCCACTTCGCACCGGGCTTCGCCGCGTAGGAGGCCCCCGAAGCCGGCGACTTCGGTGCCCAGGCGCTCGACCACGGGTAGCTCCCCGCCGTGCCCTCGGCGAGCCACGCCGTCCGAGGGACGTGCTGTGAGCCGACGTACTCCCAGAGGTCGTCGAGCGAGAACTGGTCGAGGAGTTTGTCTGCGGCCGACACGACGCCGTCGCGTCTCGCCCGCGCCCAGTCGTGCGAGTCGATGTTCTCGCGGGCGGCCCGCCGCTTCCGGTCGGTGTAGAACGTCGCCCGCGTCTTCCGCGACGACGGCGTCGCGGAGGGGAGATAACTCCACAGCAACGCGCCGACGAGGCCGACACTCGACGCTTTCAGGAACCCGCGACGGCTCAGGGGCAACGTGGAGCCCAGATATCCGTCGGTGTCAGACCGCTCTGACGGCGGGTCGTCCGAGTCTGTCGGTGGACCCGGATTCGTGTTAGTCATCGATACATTGTTGTATTCATGAAGTTTAAAACACTTTATACATTTTGATTAAAACTAATAAAATTCTGATTAGAAAAAACGTGCCGTGATCTGTGCTTCATTTGCGATAGTCGGCCGTGAGTCCCCACTGCGCCTATTCCGGAAGTCTCACTTTCGCCACGAAGCCGTCGTACTCGTCGCGTCGTTGAGGCGGGTTCCGAGAGCCACAGATGCCGAGGTGTTCCGCGTCCATCGCCGTGATTGCGTGCGGCTGTTCGGCGCGCTCGGTCCCGAACGTGTACGTCCACGTGCGGTTCCCGCTCCCGTCGAGTCCGTTGAGCCACATCTGCGGACCGACGACGTCGACGCTTCGGGTTCCGACCGCGGCGTAGCCGTCTTCGAGGGCGACGATTCCGTCGGCGGTGAACTCCTGACCGTCCTCGCCGTGGGTCTTCGTCCAGACCGCGTCGCCGTCGGCCGCGGTCTTGACGAACAGCGCGTCGGTGGTGAAGGCGTCCGCTGCCCCCGTCGTCCCCGCGAGGACGTAGCCGCCGTCGACCCGGATACACTCTTCGAGGCGGTTGTCTTCGTTCGCCGCGTAGGACGTTCGCCACCGCTCGCGTCCCGCCGCGTCGGTTCGCACCATGAGGAACTCGGTGGTGTCGTCGTCGCTCGTGCGCGTTCCCGCGAGCGTGAACCCGTCTTGGGCCCGGGTCACGGACGCGATCTCGGTGCGCGTCCCGCCCGCGTACGTCCGCGTCCAGCGAACCGCGCCGTCGGAGCCGAGTTTCGCCAGCGCCGCGCGGCCGCCGGAGGTTCCGGCGACGACGAACCCGCCGTCGGGCGTCTGGACGACGTCGTTCGCGCGGTCGTCCGCGGTCGAGGAGATCTGAAACCGTTGCGTCCACCGTTCTCGACCGTTTCGATTGGTCTCGACGACGTACATCTGTTGGGCGCAGCGACCCCCCGTTGCTCCGCACAGCACGTAGCCGTTGGTCGCGGTCCGGGCACCGCCGTACGCGACATCGAACCCGGCCTGACCGTGGGAGGTCGTCCACCGCGTCTCACCGTCGGCGTCCCAGGTGTACTGCCACGACTCCGCACCGCCGTCGGACGTGGTGGCGAGGCCGAGCGTCGTGACGCCGCCGTCGGGGGTGGAGACGGCCGCTCTGAACTTCTCTCGGCCGGATTTGTCGCCAGTGCGGTACCAGACGACGTTCTCTCGATACTCGCTGAGCGGCGTCGCCTCGGTTGGAGCGACGTCACCCTCGGTCTGCGTCGGCGTCGCGGTCGCGGTCGTCCCCGCGGACGACAACAGTGCTGCCAAACCGATGCTTCGGAGAACGTCCCGACGGTTCACGGGGAGTCCCGTACGTGCTGCGTTTCTATCTGAGGAGTCTGTCATTGGTCGATGGGGAGGTGGGTGCGTGCGTGCGCTGGACCCGAGACTGCGCACGCGATGTGCGCGAGTCGGTCAGCGGCCCATCGCCGCGCGCTCGATACGCTACGTCGTCGGGCCGCCGGCGGCGTCGACTGGGTGCCTCTCCTGCCGCTCACCCGTCCAGGCGGAATCGCGCGGGACGCGCTCATTCTGGACGAGGTGTGCGCTCGGTAGGCAGGGCGCGGATTCGCGATGCTGTTTCCGACATTACACGTCCACGCAATAATTACTACTGGCCAACATGACAAAAGGAATGTGGCGCCGATTAATAATATTTTTCTGATATGTGTGGATAACCATAGTATCGGCCTGTAGTGGGAGATTGTTCGATTTATCGCATAGTACCAGCACCTATTTGTCAGTTCATATTCGTTTATGGAGACAGGTGCCAACACCGTGCACGAGTACCTCAAATCCCTCTGTCAGAACCCAGACAGGTCGGCCAAACGAGTTGCGACTCGCGGGTCGGGGCGAGGGGCGCTCGGCCGTCGCTCGCTTGCGACCGCTGACGGGGGGACGGCGCTCCTCGGCGCGGCCGATGACGCCGCCGCGGCGTTCTCGCCGGGCGTCGTCGGGACCGCACCGTACCTCCGCGACAGACTCTACCCGACGATGGGCACCGACGAGGACAACCCCACCCTCGTCGTCTACGTCAACTTCCTGTCGGACTCCTCGCAGTACTTCGTCCAGCACAACCTCGAAGACGCCGTCCGCGAGTACGTCCTCACCGGCGACCTCAACCTCGAACTCAGATTCCTCTCGTACCGCCCCGACGACCTCGACGCGTATCTCGTCGGCGACGACGAGGGCGAAGCCCGCGCCGCTCGCGCGGCTCACGGCGTCTGGGACGTCGAACCCGAGAACTTCTGGCGGTTCTTCGAGTTCATGTTCTGGAACTTCACCACCAAAACCTACACCCACGCCCGGTTGGAGTCCTACATGGACCTCGCCGGCGTCCGCAACATCACCAAAATCGCCAACCGAGCCTACGAGGACCGCTACGATAGCCTCGTTCGCTCGGCCACCGACGAGGCCGTCCGCTACGGCATCCCCAGCGTGCCCCGCGTCCGACTCCTCCGCGACCACAAATACGGCAACTACGGCGACATCCTCGGCTGGATTCAAACCCGCCTCGACCGCGTCAACGAGGGGTCGGTCAGCACCCACTCGCTGCTGCCCGGGACGAAGTACGAGACGCCCGTCTACGTCATTGACTCCGGCAAGCCCGGCCCGACCGCGTTCGTCGTCGGCGGCGTCCACGGCGAGGAACCGCAGGGCTACCACGCCGCCGACCAACTCAGACACCTTCGTCCGACCGGCGGCAAACTCGTCGTCGTCCCCCGCGCCAACAGGCCCGCAATCAGCATCGGCGCGCGGTACACCGAAGACGGCGACCTGAACCGCCAGTTCCCCACCGGCTCCGAGCCGACCTCGAAGCTCGCGCGGGCGCTCTGGGACGAACTCCAGTCGCACGACCCCGACGTGGTCGTCGACCTCCACAGCTCCAGCGGCATCTACCGATACGACGGGAAAGTCGGGCAGGCCGTCTTCTCGACGCCTGCCACGCCCGAAAACGCCGGCAACGCCTGCGACTACGTCAACGACTGCTACATCGACCGCTCGGCGTACCCGTCGCACTACGACTTCGACTGGAGCGGTTCGCTCAACGGGTCGCGACCCCTGTTCGTCCACAAGGCGTACGGCGACTTGCGACTCCCGGGGTATATCGTCGAGACGACCCGCAAGGGGACGACCCTCGAAGACGCCGTGACGTGGGGAGTCGCCGTCGCTCGCTCCCTGCTGTGGCAACACGAAGTCTACCACGGGTGATGTCGCGCCGTGCGCTCGGGTGCGCAGCCAGCGCGTTCGCCGACGGGTACGTCAGCGATTGAACGCGTCCGAGCGGGCGAGGAGCTCCGAGACCGACTGTCCGGCGGACTCAACGACGTCGAGCGTCACGCGTCGGGCCTCGTACGGTTCGACAATCGCGCCGGGGCCGCCGACGGTCAGCCGTTCGGTGCCGTCGTCGACGGTGAAGGAGTTCTCGATGGGAATCGAGTTCGTCGTCGGTTTCACGAGCCCCTGCGTGATGTCGGTAATCGTCCCCGAGCGCGTTTCGAACGCCTCGTCCGAGTCCGCCGGTCTGAGTTCGACCTCCGCGACGAGCGTGTAGCCGCGTTTCTGATACCGGGTCGCCGCGAAAATCGCGTGTCGGAAGCGGTCGTACGTCGCCGGAAGCTCGTCGGGTTCGTGGAGGTAAATCTCCTCTGCGAGCGGCCAGTAGTTGCCGAGGAACGACCCCACGAGCGCGGGTGACAGACGGTCTTCCGTGAAGCTAATCGCCTGATGGTTCGACCCCTGTCCCATCACGAACTCCGGCGGGGAAAACAGCCCGTGGGTCCGGTCGACGCAGACGAGCATCGGTCCGCCGTCGGCCCAGTAACGGACGACACTGCCGAGTCCCTGCAACGCCGACTCGGAGACGGCGTCGTCGCCGTGGCCGTTGGCGAGCACGAGCGTGAGCACCCCCCGGTCGACGGCGGCCGCCAGCTCGGACGCGAGGTCCGGAAGCAACGACGCCGGCACCGACACGTTGACCTCGTTTTCGGCCTGCTGTACCAGCGACGCGATGCGTTTTTTGACGGTGGACTTGGATTTGATGACCTCGTAGCGGCGGTCCTCGCCGGGGTCGGGGTTGTGGATGGCTTCGAGCTGCGTTTCGAGTGAGGACAACTGGTTCGAGAGCTGTCTGACGACGACCGCCGGGTCGACGGCGCGAATCGTCGTCGGCGTTTCGTGGTCGTTGACCTCGACGAGTCCGCGGTCCTCGAACTCCCCGAGGACGTTGTAGACGTAGCGCTTGGACACGCCGGCGCGCTGGGCGAGGTCGCTCGCTTTCGCCTCGCCCTGTTCCAAGAGCGCGACGTACGTGTCGACCTCCTTGTCGGAGAAGCCGAACGCCTTCAGCCGTTCGCGAACGGTTGGTTCATCGATGGTCACTACCCCGCCTTTCGAGGCGAACGATAATTGAACTGTTCGTTGGCGACAGGACTACGAGCGACGCGGCCGGCGGCGTCGGTTCGAACGCGGCCCCGCGAGGGGGGTTACTCTTCGGTGTCGTAGGACTCGCCGACCGCCGACGGGACGCGCGTGTAGCCGACGCCGACGAGGACGACGAGCACGGCGACGTAGGGGAACAGCCCGGTGATGCTCCCCGGAAGCGAGATGCCGATGGTCTGCAGTTGAATCTGGAGCATGTCCATCGCCCCGAACAGGAGCGACGCGCCGTAGGTCCCCAGCGGGTTGTAGTTGCCGAAGAGGTACGCGACGATAGCGATCCAGCCGCGGCCGTCGACCATCGTCACGCCGGTCCCGGTGAACCCGCTTCCGATGCCGATAGACAGGACCGCGCCGCCCAGGCCGGCCATGACGCCGGAGAAGATGACCGTCGCGTAGCGGACGCGGTTGACGTCGATGCCGGCGGTGTCGAGCGCCTCCGGATTCTCGCCGGCCGCCTGGACCCAGTAGCCGTAGCGCGTCCGGAACAGGACGACCCAGGCCGCGACGGCGACCACGATGGTCAGCAAGACCAGCGGCGAGGCGTCGAAGAACAGCCGTCCGAGAACCGGAATCTCGGCGAGGACGGGCACGGAAACCGCGTCGATGTTCGGCAGCGAGGGACTGGAGACACCGCCCCACAGCACGGTGGCGGCGAACGGCCCGAAGCCGAGCCCGATGAACCAGACGGCGAGGCCGGCGACGATCTGGTTGGCCTCGTACCGAATCAACAGGACGGCGAACAGCGTCGCCAACACGCCGGAGACGAGTGCGACCGCGACGAAGGCGACCCAGAGGTGTACCTGCGTGATGCCCTCGCCGCCGGCGAGGAGCCAGGCGACCGCGGCACCGACGAGCGCGCCGAATATCATGAACCCCTCCAGCCCGATGTTGAAGACGCCGCTTTTCTCGGCGTACAGGCCGCCGATGGCCGCGAGCGCGATGGGCGTCGCCGCCTGTAAGGCGCGTTCGAGCGCGCCGACCGTCACGAGGTCAGACCCCGGGAGGTCGACGAAAAGCAGGAGCGCGATGACGGCGACGAGCGCCCCGAGGACGCCCAACAGCGTCCGGCGGTCGTCGACGAGCGCGCGAGCGGTGCTCATTCGCGGTCACCTCCGAGCGAGGTGTACTGTCCCGCCGCGCGGAACAGCTCCGGCGCGGCGACGAACAGGACGATGAGCCGATGACGCCGTCGACGAGTTCGCTCGGCACGTCGAGCGTGAAGCCGATGTACTGGCCGCCGGCGTCGAGGCCGCCGAACAGCAGGCCGGCGGGAATCACGCCGAGCGGGTTGTTCGCCGCGAGGAGGCTCACGGCGATTGCGTCGAAGCCGAACGTGGGGAACGTGCTGGGGTCGCTGTAGTAGCCGAGAATCATAACCGCGAAGAGCGCGCCGGCGAGGCCGGCGATCATCCCGGAGATGGTCATCGTCCGGACGATCATCCGCTTGGGGTCGACGCCGGAGTACTTGGCGGCGGGCTCCTGGTAGCCGCTCGTGACGAGGTCGTAACCGAATCCGGTCCGGTCCATCACCAGGTAGACGACGGCGACCGTCAGGAGCGCCACCCCGAGTCCGAGGATGGAAAACGACGGACTCTCGAAGACGAGGCCGGGAAGCCCGACGTAGTCGGGGAACTGTTCGGTGTTCGGCGCGGCGGCGCCTCCGGGCGCAGGTACGCGTCGAGCAGGAAGTAGACGACGCCCGAGGCGACGAAGTTCAGCATGATGGTCGTGATGACCTCGTTCGCGCCGGCGTACGCCTTCATCATCCCCGGGAGCGCCCCGTACGCGCCGCCGGCCGCCAGCGCCAACAGCGTGGCCAGCGTCATCAGCGGAATCGCGGAAACCGGCGCGTCCGGGAGCAACGGCGCGGCGAACAGGATGCCGAGGGTGGCCGCGAAGCCGCCGACGATGAACTGGCCCTGCACGCCGATGTTGAACACGCCCGCGCGGAACGCGACCGCGACCGCGACGCCCGTCAGAATCAGCATCGATGACTGCCGGAGCATGAACGCGAGGTTCGAGACGTTCCCGACCGCGCCGTACACGAGCGACGAGACGAACTCGACGGCGTCGTACCCAGAGGCGGCGACGATGACCGCGCCGATGAGCAGCGCGAGCGCGGTTGCGACGAGCGCGATGACGACGCGTTCGAGCACCGACGCGTCGAGCATGCGGTCGGCGATGCGGTCCGCGAGAGACCGGACGCCGGTGGCTGCGTCGCTCACGCGTCTCCCTCCACGCCGCGCGCCGCGCGTTCGGTGCCGTCGCGAGACCGCCCCGCCATCAGCAGGCCGAGTTCCTCTTCTGTCACGTCGTCGGGATCGACGGTGTCGACGACCGAGCCCTCGTACATCACGGCCGTACGGTCCGAGAGCTTCTGGACCTCGTCGAGTTTCGACGAGACGAGGAGGATGGCGACGCCCTCCGCCCGCATATCTTGGAACCGCTGGTGGATGAACTCTATCGAGCCGATGTCGACGCCGCGAGTCGGGTGGGCCGCGACGAGCACCGACGGCTCGCGTTCGAGTTCGCGGCCGACGATGAACTTCTGTTGGTTCCCGCCGGAGAGCGATTTCGCGGTCGCCTCCGGGTTTCGCGGCCGCACGTCGTACTCCTCGATTATCTCGTCGGCGTGGTCGCCGATTCGCCCCCAGTCGAGAAACGGGCCGTCGGAGAAGGCGTCCATCGTCTGATTGCCCAAAAGCGCGTTCCTGACGAGCGTGTAGTCCTGAACGAGGCCCTCTTCGAGCCGGTCGCCGGGGACGTACGAGATGCCGTCTTCGATGCGGCGGCGACGGGACAGCTCGGTGATGTCGCGGCCCTGAAGCGAGACCGTGCCCCGCTCCGGGGTTCGCATCCCGGTGATGGCCTCGATGAGCTCCTGTTGGCCGTTGCCCTCGACGCCGGCGATGCCGAGTATCTCACCCTCCCGAACCGAGAGACTCACGTCGCGGACCTGTTCGAGCCCGCGCTCGTCGCGCACGGTCACGCCGTCGACGGTGAGCGCGACCTCGCCGGGCGTTCCGTCCGCCGAGTCGACGTCGAAAAGCACCTCGCGGCCGACCATCATGCGGGCGAGTTCGTTCTGTGAGGTCTCCGAGGCGTCGACCGTCCCGACGGCGCTCCCGTCCCGGAGGACGGTGATGTCGTCGGCGGCGTGCATCGCCTCGTCCAGCTTGTGGGTGATGAAGATGAGCGACCGCCCGTCGGCGGTGAGCGCCTCCATCACGTCGAACAGCCCCTCGACCTCTTGGGGCGTCAACACGGCCGTCGGCTCGTCGAGGATGAGCGTGTCGGCGCCCCGGTAGAGGCTCTTGACGATTTCGACGTGCTGTTGGATACCGAGACCGAGTTCTTCGATTCGCGCGTCGAGGTACTCGTCGACCGAAAAGCCGTAGGTGTCGCAGATTTCGGTGATGCGACGGCGGGCCGCGCCCTCGTCGACGAGTCCCCGCGACGAGGGCTCGTGGCCGAGCACGATGTTCTGGAGGACGGTCATGTTGTCGACGAGCTGGAAGTGCTGGTGAATCATCCCGATGCCCGCCGCGATGGCGTCTCTGGGCGAGTCGAACGAACGGGGTTCGCCGTCGATTTCTATCGTCCCCTCGTTCGGGTCGTACAGGCCGTACAGGACGTTCATCAGGGTCGTCTTTCCCGCCCCGTTCTCTCCGATGACGGCGTGAATCGACCCGCGGTCGAGCGTGAGGTCAACGCTGTCGTTGGCGACGACGTCGCCGAAACGCTTCGTGATGTCCGTGAGTTGAACTGCTGGTGCGGTCGTGTCTGTCATGGGTTGGAGTCTACGCTGTCAGTAAAAACCCTGCGAGGTGGTGCCATGGCGGCGTCGCTAGCAACCGCTGGCGCTACACGGCACGGTGACGTCGCCGTTGATGATGGCTTCTCTCGCCGCTTCGAGGTTCTCCGTGACCACGTCCGGAAGCTCGCCGCCGACCGCCTGCCCTAAGACGACTCGGACGGCCTCCTCTTCGAGACCGAGGATGTTCGCGCCCTGCACCGCCGACCAGTTGTCCTGAACGGTGGCCTCCGCGACCTCGTAGGTCCCCTCGTTGATGTACTTCACCGCAGAGCCCATGATGACGTCCTGGTACTCCGGAAGCGTGACGGACTGGTCCGCGTCGACGCCGATGGCGAAGCGGTTTGCGTCCTGCGCCGCCTGGAACACGCCCTGTCCCGCCGCCGCCGCGGCGTGGTAGACGATGTCCGCGCCGGCGTCGTACTGCGAGGTGGCGATGTTGTTCGCGGTCTGCGTGTCGGTGTAGTTGCCGATGTAGCCGACCGTGACGTCGACGTTCTCGTCGACCCACTCGACGCCTGCCCGGTAGGAGCGCTCGAAGGCGTTGATGAGCGAGCCGTCGACGCCGCCGACGAACCCGACGGTCGACGAGTCCGGGTCGAGCGAGTTCCCCTCGTAGGAGAGTTCGCGGGTCGTCATCGTCCCCGCAAGCACGCCCGCCTGGAAGGACATCTGGTGGTTCGCCCACGTGTACCCCGCGACGTTCGGCTGGTCGATGGAGTCGTTTATCAGCATCCAGTTCTGGTCCGGGTACGCCTCGGCGTTCGTCTGGAGCGCCTGCGTGTGGTTGTAGCTGACCAGCACGACGAGGTCGTAGTCGGGGCTCGTGCTCTCGGCGAGCCGAGACTGAACCGTCTGGTAGTTCGACTGGTTCGTCTCTTCGACCTGCTGAATCTCGATGTCGTACTCCTCGGCGGCCGTCTGAAGCCCCTGAAGCGCGAGGTCGTTGAACGCCTGATCGCCGAACCCGGCCGGACTGGAGACGATAGCGACGTTCGTCGTCTCGCCGTCCGACCCGCCGCTTTCGGTCGTCTCGCCGGTCGTCTCCGAGTCGGAGTCGCCGTCGTCCGCGGCGGTCGTCGTGGTGGTCTCTTCGGAGTCGCCCCCGGAGAGACAGCCCGCGACCCCAGCTATCGCCGCGAGGCTGATTCCCGATTTGAGAACGTCCCGGCGTCGAGTGCCACGTCGCGTCTCCCGGTTCGCTGTCTCGTCTGCCGCATCTCCTGCTCCAGTGTCCCTTGCTGCCATTATGTTTCCTCAGACTCACTCAGAGCTGAGTAACATAAATAATTATTCGCTATTTTCGCATTGTAAACGGGTGAGAGGAAAGTGTGAGATATTCGTTTATCGCACGTCCGCTCGAAAACGGACGGGGGTCGAGGCCCGGACGCGTCCGGCGGAGCGCTCGACGACCGTGCGACCTAGTTTCCGGACGCGACTGGGCGACGATTCACCGAATCGTCAATTTAGACCGGGGGATTAATGACAATCACACGCAAAAGATCCGGAGATGACCTACGAGAACCTCGATTCCGACCTCATCAACGCACTCCTCGAAGACGGGCGACGCAGTCTCCGGAGCCTCGCCGAAGAACTCGACGTGTCGGTGACGACCGTCTCGAACCACCTGCGAGACCTCGAAGACGAGGGAATCATCGAGGGCTACACGCCCCGCGTCGACTACGACGCGCTCGGCTACGACGTGACCGCCGTCATGCATCTCAAAGTAGAGGGGAGCGCCCTCTCGGAGGTCACCGAACTGCTCGCCGACGAGCCGCAGATGGTCTCGGTGTACGAAGTCACCGGCGACTACGACGTGCTCGCGGTCGGGAAGTTCAGGAACACAGACGACATGAACCGCCAGATCAAGGCGCTGTTGAGCGAGGCCCCGATTCGGGAGTCGAACACGAGCGTCGTCCTCAACGCGGTCTCCGAGAACGAGCAGTTCGACCTCGGCGACAGCGACGCCTGACGCGGCGGCTCAGTCGACGCGGAACTCGAACCGCGCACCGCCTTCGGCCCCCTCCGAGACCGTCACCTCCCAGCCGTGTGCGGCCGCGACCTGCGAGATGATGTTCAGTCCGAAGCCGGTCCCCTGCGACGACGTGGTGTAGCCGGCCTCGAACACGGTGTCGCGGTTCTCAGGGGGGATTCCCACGCCGTCGTCTTCGACGAAGAACCCGCGGTCGGTCTCGCCGACGGTGACGGTCACGCCGGCTCCGCGGTCGGGCGAGTCGTCTCGGTCGCCCGTGGAACCGTGTTCCACGGCGTCGTCGGGAGAATCCCGACTGCCCGTCGAGCCGTGCTCGACGGCGTTTCGAAACAGGTTTTCGAGGAGTTGCTGGAGTTGGTCGGCGTCGGCGTCGAGGACCAGTTCGGTCTCGACCGAAAGCGTGGCGTCGCCGGTCACCACGTTTCGCCAGCAGCTTGCGCGAGGTCGGACAGCGCGACCGGCTCGATTTCCATGGCGTCGTCGCCGTCGTGGGCGAGCACGAGCAGGTCGCTGATGAGGTCGTCCATGCGTTCCAGCGCGCGGTCGATAGCGTCGACGTGGTCGCTGTCGCAGTCGTCCGCGAGCAGGTCGAGTCGGCCCATCGCGACCTGCAGCGGGTTGCGGAGGTCGTGGCTCACGACGCTCGCGAAGCGGTCGAGCCGCTCGTTTTGCTCGACGAGTTCGACCTCTCGTTGCTTCTGCTCGGTGATGTCCCGAATCATCGCGACGTACAGGTCCTCGCCCGCGACGTTGAGTTGGATGAGGTGGACCTCGGTGGGGAACGTCGTGCCGTCGCGGCGCTGCAGTTCGCCTTCGAACCGGTCCGGTTCGTTCGGTGGTAGCTCCCCCCAGAACGACCGCGAACGGGCCGGGTCCGACGAGGGGTCGAGGTCCCAGATGGTCTTGTCGACGAGTTCCGCCTCGCTGTAGCCCAGTTCCTCGCATATCCGCTGGTTCACGTCTCGGATCGTGCCGTCGTCCGTGTGGACGACGACGAGGTCCGGCGAGTGTTCGAACAGGGCTTCGAGCCGCGCGGTGTTCGCCCAGAGGGTCCGCTCGTAGACCTTCCGCGGCGTGACGTCGTCTTGGAAGCCGACGAAGAAGTCGATGTCCCCGTCGTCGTCGAACAGGGGCGCGATGCGCACGCGGTTCCAGAACTTGGTGCCGTCCTTGCGGTAGTTCAGCAGTTCGACCGTCACGTGGTCGCGCCCTTCGACCGCCGCCCGCAGTTCGGCGACGGTGTCTTCGTCGGTCGCCTCGCCCTGTAGGAACCGACAGTTCCGCCCGACTGCTTCCTCGGCGTCGTAGCCTGTGAGCGTCTCGAACGCCTCGTTGGCGTAGACGATGGGGTTGTCCGCCGCGTGGGGGTCGGTGAGGACGATGCCGACGGGCGCTTCGTCCATCGCCCGTGACCTCACCGACAGGCGCGCTTCGAGCGCCTCGCCCGGCGACGCCCGAGCGGACCGGACGCGCTCGACGGCGTTCTCGATGCGGGTGGCGAGGAGTCGGTACTGGGTCGCGTCATCGCCCTTCCGCAGGTACCCGGTCGCGCCCGCGGCGAGCGCCTCGCCAGCTATCTCCTCGCGTCCCCGTTCGGTAAAGAGGATAAACGGCAGTTCGGGGAACTCGTCGCGGACCCGCGACAACACGTCGAGACCGTCGAGGTCGGGCGGGTCGTAGCCGCAGACGACGCAGTCGAACGCCGCGTCACCGCTCCGAATCCGGTCGAGCGCGGCCCGCGGGTCCGACTCGGTATGGACGGTGAATCGCCCGCGCTCGCGTTCCAGTTGCGACGCGACGAGCGCCGCGAAGTCGCGGTCGGCTTCGACGTAGAGGACGTCGATAGACGCCGGCTCCGAGAGTGAACGCGGCGCGTCACGAGATGAGACCATACGCGACGATAGATAACGCCAAGAGACAATAATGGTGATGCCGGGCGAGAACGTGTCGCGTCCTCGGTCGCGTCGGACTCCCCGTCCGGAACGAGAAACGCATCTATCGGCGCCGCCGGGGACGGCCACACTGCAACTCGCGCGCGACGGCGAAACAGCGCCCGAATTTCGGAGACGGAACGGCGAGTGGTAAAAACGCATCGGCCGGTTCGTAAACAGAGCCCTTATAATTTTGAGTCCGCTTTCAAACGGTGATGACAGCCCCCGACGAATCCGAACGCAACGCGCCATCGCGGCTCGCCCGCGCCCTCTTCGCGAGCGGCCTCGCAGTCCTGGCGATTCGCAACCTGACCGACCTCGACGGCCGCATCGCCTACGCGGAGGCGAAGGGCGTCCCCGAGGCGGACCGGCTCGTCCCCGCCGCGAGCGGTCTGCTCCTCGGAGGCAGCCTCGGTATCGGCCTCTGGAAGCTCCCCAAACTCGCTTCCGCGAGCGTCGCGGCGTTCTTCGCCGGCGTCACGCCGACGATGCACGACTTCTGGGCCGTCGACGACGACGCCCGCGACGAGGAGCTCACGTCGTTCCTCCAGAACCTGACGCTGTTCGGCGCGGCGCTCGCGTTCTTCAAGCGCGCCTCGGACGAGTAGAGACAGTCCGAACGCGGCCGGCCGGTTTTTTGCGGTCACGTATCGACGGCATACTCGTCGATCTGGTCGACTCCCCGCCAGAGCGCGTACAGATACCACAGTCCGACAACAGTCCAACCAACCGCGACGAGCGGAGAGCCGTGGAACCACCGGTACGCCGCGAAGCCGAACGCGGAGAGGGCGAGGACCTGATAGAGTCGAGCGTGGGCGGACACGGGCGCGGCTAGTACCCGCCGCGACCGTATTTTTTACTCACGCGGGAGGCGGACACCCCACCGTTTCCAGTATATCGTCGGCGGCCGCGACGAAAGCCAATCAGGACGAGAACGCGTCGCCCGCGCCGTCGACGTCGGCCGGGCGGTAGAAGCCGACGACGAACTCGACCGCGCCGTCGTCGTCCCGAATCGGATGACTATCGAGACGGGCCCGGACGGGCTCGCCGCCGGCGTCGTAGATTCGAATCTCCGTCGAAATCGGCTCGCCGGCGTCGGCGGCCGCCCAAATCGCGGCGACCGTCTCGGGGTCCGTCTCGGGGCCGTAGAGGAACCGACAGTTGCGCCCCGTCACCGACTCGGCGTCGTAGCCCGTGAGCGTCTCGAACGCCTCGTTGGCGTAGACGACGGGGTTGTCGGGCAGCGAGGGGTCGGTGACGACGACGCCGACGCCGACGGCGTCGAGCACCCGGTCTTTCAGTTCGACTTCCGCCCGGAGCGCGTCGACTTCGGTGAGTTCCTGAACGATACAGACGTGTCCCCCGTCGTCCATCTGCGTCAGCACGAGGCGCTCGGGAACCGCCTCGCCGCCCTTGGTGACGCCGGTCGAAAACCCCCGCCACGACCCCTCGGCTTCGAGTTGCGGGAGTATTTCGTCGTGGAACCGCCGGGCCTCGTCGGCCGGGTAGAGGACGTCCCAGTGCTCGCCGATGAGTTCGGCCCGGTCGCGGTCGTAGAGCGCGGCGTACGCCTCGTTGAGGTACTGGTAGACGCCCTCGTCGTCGATGATGCCGATTCCCTCCTCGGCCGATTCGATGGCGAGAAAGCCGCGTCGCATGTGCGTCTCGGCCCAGTACTTCTCGACGAGGTTCGAGACCTTGTTCGCCAAGACGGGGTACTCCTCGGGACCGCCTTTCTGGAGGTACTCGTCGACGCCGGCGGAGATGGCGCGGCTCGCGATCTCCTCGCTCCCCTTGCCGGTGAAGAGGACGAACGGGAGATCGATGCCCCGCTCGCGCGCCGCCGTGAGGAGTTCGAGCCCGTCCATCCCCGGCATGTCGTAGTCGCTGACGACGCAGTCGTACTCCCCGTCGGTGAGTTCGTCGAGCGCCGGTCCCGGCTCGGTGTACGTCTCCGTCTCGACGTCGTCGAGTTCGCGTTCGAGAAAGGTCGCGGACAGCTCCACCATCGCCTCGTTATCGTCGACCAGCAGGATTCGCATCGCACGCCGCTCCGCGCTAAACGGGGCGATACCGTGGAGTGGAGACACGTCCATACGTCTGTGGTGTCGCGTCACAGTGATAAAAACAGCTACGGCGACAGTCACGTCCGACGACAGAACGCCCCAGACCGTCCCGGGGCACTCGCCTCGGAGGCGAGCGGACGTCTGTATAGAATATATATTACTAGATGAGCCCGACGGCAATAAATTATATGCGATGTGACACAGTTGACATCATCATATGGAAGTGGTCAGGAACGTCCGAGAGCTCACGGCGGTTCTCGAACAGTTTACGGAGACGACGGGAGCGGTCTGCGAGCTTGAACTGACGAGCGACGGCGAATCGGCCGCGGACGGTGTCCTGGCTTCGGTTACCGTCGCGTACGACCTCGCGTCCGAGTGCGCGGTCGACCCGAACCGGCTCTCCGTGTCGTCGCCGGCGGCGTCGGTCGCCGACGGCCGGCTTCGACTCGAACTCGACGTGGCGCTCGCGCCCCCGCGGGGCGGAGACGCCGACCCAGAATCGGCGTCGGCCGAGCGCGACTCCGAACGCGACTCCGAGCCGACTGAACTGGTCGCCCGGGCCGACGGCTCCGGGACGCGAAACGCGGCGGTCGACGCGGCCGTCGGACCCGGCGCGTCGCCGCCGACGATGGAGTCCGAAGTCCCGACAGAGAGGGGCGAAACGCCGGAGCGCGACCGGGGTGCATCCGCGTCGGCGGACGACGCCACCGAGGCGGGCGCGGAGACGGAGACGGACGCCAGCACCGGCCCGGACGCCAGCACCGACCCGGACGCCAGCACGGAAACGGAGACCGACGCGGACGCCAGCACCGTGGCGGAGCCAGCGGTGGAGGCGGACGCAAAAGCGGACACAGACGCGGAGCCGGATTCCGACGCGGTACCGGCCCATCACGACCCGGTTCGGCTTCGGGAGGCCTACGAGGCCTGCGAGACGTTCAAGGAGATGACCGCCGCTCTCGGCGTCGACGTGACCCCGCAGACCGTCCGCAACCAGATGATTCAACGCGGGATTCACGAACCGGAGTCCTACGGCCCGTCGACCGAAACGGCGTCTTCGAGCCGAGCGAGCGACGCGGGCGACGAGGCGCGGACCCCGCGGGCGACGAGGCGCGGACCCCGGAGCCGAGCG